>JAPLUM010000580.1 GCA_026397605.1 Verrucomicrobiota bacterium
TCGCTTTGCTGATATCGCCAAAGAACAGGGCAAGCAGATAACAGGCAACTAATGCGCCGAGAATGCCCACTGGCTTGAACATTTGAACGAAGCTTGCACCTTTTTCAGCAGCTTCAGATTTAGGGAACTTCTGCCCCATGAACATGATCGCATAAAGAACCGTCGGAACTAGATAGAGTGCCAACTGGATCTTCCAGCCAAGCTGCATCTTATCATCAAGCACCCAACCGGCGATGGAACCAAGTACCATCCCTGCAGGCCAGGAGGCATGTAGGATATTCAGATAATGTGTGCGATTCTCTGGAAAGAGGGTGGCGACCAAAGGATTGGCCACAGCTTCCAGAGTGCCATTTGCATAGGCAAAGATGAACATGCCCCAGAAAAGGAAGTTATAAGCATTGTCTGGCGTGCTGGCACCGAAGGTGACAAATGCTGAGAGAATATGGCAGATCACTGCAAGTGCGACCAACTTACCATAGCCGATTTTGTCAACGATGAGACCACCGAAGATAATGCCGAAACAGAAGCCGGAGAAACCAGCACCGCCGATGGCGCCGAGTTGAGCTCCAGTGAAGCCGTATTCTTTACCCCAGTTGTCAAAGATACCGCCGCGGATGGCAAAGCCAACGCCGGCAGCGAGGATGGCCATGAAGCCAGCCCAGAGGAGACGCATTCGATTATTTTCGCTCATAGATGATGTTTTGTTAGTTGGATGGATCGGGATGGATGATGTGTCTCAACCGGGTCCGCCAAAATGACGTTCCGATGAGCCTGCTGGTTTTAGTAGCCAACTAGAGAGGTGACAAGATAAAAATCACCGACTTGCGAAGGTAAAAAAGGCAAATTCGATGAAAGAATCAGTGTCCGCCGATTTCCACGGGCTTATAACCGCCACGGGAACGGAACCAGAGGAGAAGCCCCAGATAACAAACCAGCATGAAACTAGGCAGGATGGCAATGGTGGTAAAAACACTGCGCTTGCTCGCCGCTTGAACGATTTCCAGCTCCTTAGTCTGCTCAACAGGTAGAGCTTTGATCTTCTCCTGATCAAGCGTAGGCGCACTGCCAAAAATGCCTGGTTTTGATTCACCCTTCACCTGCGCATACAAAGCTGTGTGTTCCGTCGAAGTCAGACGTTTTTCCATATCGAGATCCTGTTGATAGCCAATGTAAGGGCTGCCAAGAACGCCTAAAAATAGAACTCCGACTGCTGATACTCCGTTCAAGGTGAGCGCTCCACCTTTGGGAAACTGCTCCGAAGTCAGGCCCAGTGTTGTGCTCCAGAGGAAGGTCTTCCCAAGCGCATAAATCGTTGCTGCACCCAGAATAGCCCAGCCCGTGGCATTGGAGAGCAGAAGCAGGCCGATGATAGCGACAACTGAACTGACGACCAACAAACCAATGGCAGAAAAACGATGTACAATAGGCCCCGCATAAAACCTCAGCACGGTCATGATGACCGAGACATAAACGAAGATCCAAGTGGCAAAGTTTGGAAAATCAGGACCGCTGAGCTTCAGAAGTTCAGGCATCCAACCATCCGTACCAAGTTCAGTCGTGGCTAGCGGTCCGATGACAACAAGCACGACAAGGAAAAGCCAATTTCCCAAAGAGCGGGTGTAAAGACCCGCCAAAACAGCCACCACGGCAGCAATGCTGAAGACGACCGTCCAGGAGGCCTCTTGATTGAGCATTTGAGCCATCGCCGGGGCAACAAGAGCTGTGATGATGAAGAAGCCAATGGCACCGACCTCTTTCAGCATGTCCTTATAACTGACTCCGGCAGCCACACGCTCATTGACTGGAAACGTGCGTGGTAAAATGAGCAGCGCATAGATGACCACAGGGATAAAGCAAAGAGCAAAGCGGAACTGCCAAACCGCTCCGAAGAACAACTTTGTATCAGGCAACAGACCGCAGAACAAAGCCCCTAAAGCTAAACCTGCTGGCCAACCGGCATGAAGGATATTCAGCCACTTAGCCTTCTGTTTATTGAAGACTGTTGCGACAACCGGATTGATGAATGACTCAACCGTACCATTGGCCACTGCGACGAGAAGCGTGCTCCAATAAAAATCCTGATAACCTGAAGCTCTCAGAGTCAGCACCAAAGAAACCGTGTGACAAACGATCGCAAACAAAGCCACCGTCTTATAACCGACGTAGTCGATGATCAGGCTGAAAAAGATGATGCTAATGGCAAATGGCCACATTCCAGCGCCATTGATAGAGCCTTTTTGCTGCTCAGAGAGATTGAAGCCATCTTGCAAAAGACCAATGGTATTGGCCCGCACCCCGAACACAAAAGAGGTGGCAACAAGAGCAACGAAACAGGCCCAAAACAATTTCATGTCGGGCTGGGTGGAGACGGAATCAGATTTCATAGATTAAAAAAGAAGCCGCGATTACAGGGGAAACCCTGCAACGCGGCAAACTCTTTTTTTGGTCGATCTGGTAGGAAGGACTATTTCTTTTTGAATAGGCGGGGGATCAAAAGTAGAACCAGAGAGCCCACGGCAGCGATGCCGATGCTGCGGAAGTCGATTCCGCTCATCGCACCCCAACCAAGAAACTTCTGAGCAACGAAGTTACCCAAGACACCGCCGAGGATGCCAAGGATGATGGTGCGGAAGAGGCCATTTGTGTCATCTCCAGGGTGAAGAACTTTGCCAAGAGCTCCGCCAAGAAGGCCAACGATAATCCAAGATAAAATACCCATAGACCTTAAAATTATGAATTTGCCTAACAAACGTCAATGATAAATTTTCAACAAAAGAACTCTTTTTGATTTTTTACGGATCTATCAAAGCCGATGGAAGCCATTTGCCACGATGATCATTCTGCGGCTAACCTGAATCCATGAGTTCACGTAAACGAAGTCGTTCTGGCAAAAGTAATCGCTGGCTGATCCTGCTAATCTGCCTGGGCATGGTGCTTGTGGGACTTTTACTCCTGGCTCCGATGCTGGTCACCAGCTGGGTGCGGAGCTACATTCAGAAGGAGGCTTTCCGCGGTAAGATGGAGCAATTCTTTGGCACCAAGTTACAGGGGTCTGTCACACTAGCTCCCCTACGCTGGACAGGTGATGAAGTCACGACCCAAGATGCGCACGCAATGACTAGCAGTGGCTGGAGGGCAACCGTCAGCAGCCTGCATTTAGCCTTGGATTGGAATGCTTTTCGACAAGGCAAGTGGCATATCATCAATGCAGGGGCAGATGCTCTGGACCTGAACTTTACCACACCTACACCATCGACAACATCAGTCGCCGAGCAGCAGGAGAACGAAGTCTCTAGCAAGCCAGAAGCTACCGTAACAAGCACGATCCCAGCCTGGCTGCGCAGCTACCTCCCAAGCAGGACTGAAGTGGATGGAATGAACATTGATCGCTTGAGCCTGCAATATCCTGGTCCCTGGCGGCTGACAGAATCCAAGGTGCGTCTCGGCGCTTGGCAGCAGGGTGAGCTATCCGTGCAGGCAAGTATCACAGGCGGTGTCATTGAAACGCCTATCCAACTGCCCGTGCAACCGAGGCCGATTAAGTTTAATCTAATCCGCGCCACCACACGCCTGAGCCCAGAAGACCTGCATCTGAGTGAAGCAACGCTGCACTGGTTAGACGACAGCGTGATCACACTGAATGGACACTTAAAACCTAAGGATGGCAGCTGGAACATGAATGCGCAACTAGCCGCCATTCCGCTCAGAGAGGTCTTGAGTGATGACTGGAAACTTCGACTGACTGGCATGATCGAAGGTTCACTGGAGGCACAAAGCAGCCCCAAAAGCACGCCCGTCGTGAAGGGGCAGATCCAACTCAAAAACGGTGTACTGACTGCGCTACCCATCCTCGATAAACTAGCCACTTATACTGGGGTGGAACGCTTTAAGCGGATCATTCTCGACATCGCCAGCGCCGACATCAGCGGATCAGCGGACACACGACGATTCGACAAAATCATCATTCAATCCAATGGCCTGATGCGACTGGAGGGCAGCCTTTCCATACTCAACGATCAGTTGGATGGGCGCTTCATGATCGGCGTCACGCCAGAGACGCTGCGCTGGATTCCTGGAGCTCAAACGCACGTCTTCACCGCCACTAACCCAAGTGGCACGCCGGGCTTGGTTTGGACACCCATGCGCATCTCAGGCAGCATCGATGCACCACGTGAGGATTTATCAGAGCGACTGATCGGTGGCGCCGGAAAAGCGCTACTCACGACACCAACTGAAATCGTGGGCAAGACGGGTGAGATGCTTTTGAAGCCTGTTTTAGGTGAGGACCTGAGCAAGAAACCGGGCGAGGTCCTCAAGTCCGCCACGGACATCCTGACAAAACCGGGTGAGTCCGCAAATAAAGCCAGTGAACTGCCCACCAAGGCTGTCGAAAAAGGACTCGACCTGTTCAAGGGCGTCGGTAGCGGTCTGCTCGGGAAATAAATGCACTTCACTCCTGTGACCTTGATTCAAAAACAAAACGAACTGATCTCCGATCTGAACCTGATCGAGGATGCACACGAGCGTCTCTCTGCTCTCACCAGTTTTGTCTCACGCACCCGACTGTCCGATGACCAAGCGACTGACGACCTCATCGTCCCTGGCTGCATCTCCCGCGTTTGGGTCAGAGGTGAGTTGAAGGATGGACTGACGCACTTTCGCTGCGCCGCAGATTCCCCCATGGTGGCGGGGTTGGTCGCTCTACTTTGTGATCTCTACAGTGATGTTCACCCATCCGAGATTGACGATGTCGAACCAGAAGTTTGGCAAAAATGTGGCCTTATCAAGATCCTCACGCCCACTCGTCTGAATGGCTTAGCTGCGGTGCGTGGTCGCATCAAAGAACTGTCCCTTCGCTGGTGCTAACACGACCATGCTTTACGATGCGCATAATCACTATCAAGACACCCGTTTAGACAGCGACCGCACCATCATCCTCCAAAGTCTGCCTGAGCTCGGCGTTCTCGAAGCAGTCGTCAATGGATCGGCTGAAGATGACTGGGAGGACGTGGCTAGATTGGCACGTGATAATGCTTGGCTGCGTCCATCGTTTGGCCTGCATCCCTGGTATGTCAAAGAACGCACGTCAGGCTGGCAGGAGCTTCTGCGCACCTACCTGATGGCGTTCCCAAACGCTGCCGTGGGTGAGATTGGCTTAGATCGCTGGATAACCGATCCCGATATCGAGGCCCAAACCGCCTGCTTCCGCTGGCAACTTATGCTGGCCACAGAACTTGACCGCCCTGCCACGATCCATTGTCTGCGAGCCTGGGGACTGCTAGACGAGCAACTCCGCAATCTACCGCTGCCAGAACGTGGATTCCTCCTGCACTCCTATGGTGGCCCCGCAGAGATGATCCCCGGCTTTGTGCAAATGGGCGCTTACTTCTCTCTTTCCCCCTACTTTGGTCATGTGCGCAAAGCTCAACAACTCGCCACCTTTGCAGCCGTGCCTTTAGATCGCCTACTAGCAGAAACAGATGCTCCTGACATGTGGCCCCCTGATGAGCTGAATGAGCATCCACTCCAGCATGAGGGTAAGCCAATCAATCACCCTGCCAATCTGCAAGTCAGCTACGATCTACTGGCTCAAGTGCGCGGCATCCCAAGGGATGATTTGATCACTCAAATCGGCGAAAATTACCGGCGGCTATTTCAAGCTTCCTGCGTTGTGAAACGGTAGATCGTGGTGCTGCGTAACGTCTCGCCAGGCCGCAGAATGCAACTTGGAAAAGTCGGTTGATTTGGCGAGTCTGGAAAGTGCTGTGTCTCCAGGCAAAAGCCATTTCGGAAATGATAAGGGCGACCAGATTTGCCTGTGTCAGAGCCAGTGAGAAAGTTGCCCGTGTAGAATTGCACTCCAGGCTCAGTCGTCAGCACTTCCATCACACGTCCGCTTTTTGGTTCTGCAACGCGCGCGGCCAGAGTCAGTGCCTCATTACTAGGATTGATGACAAAGTTATGATCATACCCATTAGCAAACTTGAGATGCTCATCGTCCGCCTCGATTCTGTCCCCGATCGGCATCGCTGTGCTAAAATCTAATGATGTACCTGCTACAGGACGCATTTCACCCGTTGGGATCAGCCCTTCATTCACTGGGGTAAAACTTGCCGCATTGAGTGTTAGATGATGATCCAAAACATCTCCGTCACCTTCACCCTTCAGATTGAAATAGGCATGCTGGGTTAGATTTACAGGCGTGGGCATGTCTGTCACGGCTTCATAGTCGATCTGCCACTCATGGTTCTCTGTGAGCCAATAGGTGACATGAACCTGCAAATTACCCGGATACCCTTCATCCCCATCTGGACTCAGATGCCGGAAGCGCACGCCCTGAGCATCCTCACGGCTCACGCCCTCAGCCTGCCAGACGGCTTTATCAAAGCCCTTCAAACCACCATGCAGCGCACATGGAATACCGGCGGGCTCATTATTAGCCGCTAAATCATAGGACTCCCCATCCAGGCAGAACCGCCCATGGGCTATCCTGTTGGCAACTCTTCCTGCCACGGTCCCATGAAAGCCTGCACTGCTCAGATATTCGTCCAAAGTCCGGAATCCCAGCAGCACGTCAGCTAGATTCCCGGACCGATCAGGCACTTCCAAACTAAGCACTGCAGCCCCATAGGTCATCACCCGCATTCTTGACCCATGACGATTGGTCAGCGTGAAAGAATCCACCACCGTGCCATCGGGCATCAGGCCAAAAAATTCAGGTTCAGGAACAATCATACCTCCAGCGCTCATGAGGCTGAGTCAGCGTAGATCAGCTGACTCAAGTGAAATCACTTCGCAGGAAAAGGACTCTTGATCAGGCTTTTGAATTCTTCAGAAACTTTGGCCAGAGCGTCTTTGGGGCCGGTGAGTTTGATGAAAACAGGAGCGTCATTGCCAGGAACGATGGCACCGAGGAGTGTGAAGTTTTCCATGGGGGTCTTTGGGCCCATCATGGGACCATCATTGTAGGTGCCTGTGGCAGTGACTAGGGTGACTTTAGTGCCATTGGCGTCCAGTTCTTCGGTCTTGGATTCTGGCGGACTGGCAAACTGGCCCAACCAGCGATCAACATTGGCTTTAGCATCACCGCCCTGACCTGCGCCGAAGTAGTAGAAGATAGCTTCCAAGGGCTTTTCAGCGCCTTCGATTTTAATCTGTAGAGTGCCGGCACGCATGGGGCTACTCGGTGGGATCGAGGTCCAAGTAGTCGGGTAGCTGAAGTTTAAACCGGCGACTTCGAGTTTACAATCCTCAGCGCTAAGACCGGAGGTTAAAGCCGCAAAGGCGAGCAGTGTGAAAAGACGTTTCATGTTAGATTGATGGGTGGGGTTGGTGAAAAAAGAAGGCGAACCGGAGTCCGCCTTCTCAAAAATTTCATTATTTAGTGATGTGCATGACGCCCTTCATGAGCAGCCAGTGGCCAGGGAAGGTGCACATGTAAGGATAGTCACCAGGCTCAGTCGGTGCGGTGAATTCAATGGTCTCGGTGGCATTTGGCATCACGAGCTTGGTGTTAGCGATGATGTCTTCCTTAGCGGCATCTGGCACATAGCTTTTTGCCATGGCCTGTGGATCAGTCATCATGGCGTTGGCTTGAGCACCGACGGCCATTTCTTTGCCTGGCTTGATCAGGATAAAGTTATGCGGCTGTGGGGCAATGCTGCCAGTGTTGTTCAGGGTCAGCTTGACTTTTTGGCCAGCTTTCACAGTCACGTCCGTTGTGGCATAGCCCAGCGGATTGGAGGCATGAGGCTTCATCTCAATGATAGCAACGTCGGCTTCTTGGGCAGACATAGCATGGGTGAGCAGGCAGAGGGCGGTGATGGCAGCTAGTTTTTTCATGGGGTGTATTTGAGGGGATAGGCTAATCGGGCGTCGTCGAGCCACAATTTCAACCTTTTTCGACTGTGAGGCCCTTCTGGGTGCATATATAGAGACAAGAAAGTTCGTTCCCGCGTAATTCGTATATGTCTAACCCCCCGTTATGAGCCACTTTCACGAAACCGCCACTTCTTCCCATCACATGAGCCGCCGCAAAGTGCTGCGAGGCTTGGGTACGATGATGTCTCTGCCGTTTTTGGAAACCTTTGCGGGCTCAGCAAAAGCTGCTGCCGTTAAGGCTCCGCTGCGCGCGGCCTGGCTCTATGTGCCCAATGGGGTGAATGTGAATGAGTGGTTTCCCACGGGTGAAGGCACCGGCTATCAGCTGAGCACATCACTCAAAGAGTTAGAGCGGCATCGCAATGATTTCATGATCGTTTCTGGCTTGGCTCAGGACTTTGCCAACTCTCATGGCAACGGCGGCGGTGACCACGCTCGTGCTACCGCCACCTTCTTGACGGGCTGCATGCCGAAAAAGACGGCTGGGGCAGACATTCAGCTAGGTGTGTCAGTGGACCAGATCGCTGCACAAAAAATCGGGCATCTGACGCGTCTGCCATCTCTGGAGCTCAGTGCCGATGGTCAGCGCAGTGCTGGGCGTTGTGACAGCGGATATTCCTGTGCTTATCAGTATAATCTTGCCTGGAAGAATGAAACCATGCCCATGGCCCCTGAAATGGACCCGAGACTGGTCTTTGAGCGGCTTTTTGGATACGGAGCTTCTGGAGCACTGGGAGAGGCCGGAGCCCGCAGACAGCGGCTGCAAAAGAGCATTCTCGATACCGTGATGGATGAGGCCAAAAAACTGCAAGGCAAAGTCAGCGGTAGCGATAAACGTAAGCTGGACGAATACTTCGAGTCGGTGCGCGACATCGAGATGCGGATAGAACGCAGTGAAAAATTTGCCACCCAGATGCCGAAAGACTTTAAGGTACCAGAGGGCATCCCTGAAAGTTATGAGGAGCACATCCGAGTGATGTTTGATCTCATGGCACTGGCTTTCCAGACCGACACGACACGCATCGCCACATTCATGCTAGCCCATGACGGCAGCAATCGTAGTTTCCCAGACATTGGAGTGCCTGATGCACATCATGGCATCTCTCATCATCAGCGTGATCCCGAAAAGCTGGCCAAGCTTGGAAAAATTGATCGGTTTTATCTCCGCCAATTCGCCTACTTCCTGGACAAGCTGAAAGGCATCAAAGAAGGAGAAGGCTGCGTCTTGGACAATAGCATGATTGTCTGGGGCGGCGGCATCGGTGATCCAGACCGCCATAACCATGACAATCTCCCCATCGTCGTCGCTGGCCGTGCCGGTGGAACTTGGACACCAGGTAAGCGTGTCATGCTTCCCGGAGAGACCCCCATGACCAATCTCTACGTTTCCATGCTTGAGCGTATGGGAGTGCGCGCTGAGACCGTCGGTGATAGCACAGGCAAGCTGGAAGTCGGCTGATTGTTACCGTTATTTATTTAGCCGCCTTAGCCTGAGCTTGGCTTTCTGGGGAGAGGCGTGCCAGAGGGACAAGGAAGACCTCGCCATTAGCGGCCATTTTCAGCAACACACCATCACCTTGCAGGCCCATGAAAGTCGCCTGAATGGCTTTGCCATCATTGCTGGTCCAGCTCTGCGCTCCGCCTGCAGCCGGGGTTGCGGCAGCTGCTGGAGCGGTCGGGACTGCCATGGGGGCGGGGCCGCTGCCAGTATTGGCACCTTCTTTAATCCACGTCTCTAGGGCCGTGATCTCAGCAGGAGTCAGGCGATTTTTACCCTTGGGCGGCATGGAGTCATCGTC
>JAPLUM010000465.1 GCA_026397605.1 Verrucomicrobiota bacterium
GGAAACCGTGCAACCAGCGGCCATTGAGATGCTGGGAGGTTTCAAAGCAGATACCGGGAGAGCGGTGGAGCTGGGAGACGACCACACGCTCAGCACCATTGATGACAAACGTGCCACGCACGGTCATGAGGGGGATTTCACCCATGTAAACGCGCTCCTGCTTGGCACCAGCTTCGTCCTTCAGTTCGAAGGTCACGTAGAGGGGTGCACTGTAAGTTTCCGCCTCGCGGATAGCTTCCAGAGAATTGAGCTTCGGGTCACCGATCTCATAGACCACAAAATCAAGCGTCATCTTCTGATCGTAACTTTCGATCGGGAAGACTTCTTTGAAGACTGCTTGCAAGCCCACTTCCTTACGCTTGGAGGGGAGGACGTTTTTCTGGAGGAAATCCTCATAAGAGCGGAGCTGAATCTCAATGAGATTCGGTGGCTCGGCTACTTCGTGGATCTTGCCAAAGTTGGTGCGCTGGGACATAAGCAAGGTGGGGAGGCTACTGGATGGCGTTGGCTGTGTGTTTGCGGAGCATGTGCTCCACGGGAAAAAGGAGGTCCAAGGATCAGGCGGCCAGCCCGATCATCAGATTCTCCGATGTAGAAATAACGAAACGAGAGCACAGACGACTGTCCATGCTCAAGTGATGGGGAAAAATATACGACTGGCAAGCTCCGTGAGACACCCCAGCCAGCGAAGAAACTTCGAGGTTGCAGGTGGTGACGGGAAAAAGTGCTGGCATGTCGGGACTAAACTTTAACAAAAACGAGACTTTAACAGTTCTTTCAGCCGTGCGCCGCCACGAGGGACGGCACACGGGAAAGAATGAAGAGATTATTTGATCTCCACTTTGGCGCCGGCAGCTTCCATCTTTTTCTTGATTTCGTCTGCTTCTTCCTTCTTGCAACCTTCTTTGAGAAGTTGCGGTGCGCTCTCGACGAGCTTCTTGGCTTCGGCAAGTCCGAGACCTGCAACGATGCCACGAACTTCTTTAATGACACCGATCTTATTGGATCCAGCGTCAGTAAGGAAGACGTCAAATTCAGTCTTCTCTTCGACAACAGCAGCAGCGGCACCACCGCCAGCGGCAGCAGCAGCGACTGGAGCAGCGGCGCTAACGCCCCACTTTGTCTCAAGGGATTTTACAAGGTCAGCAACTTCCATGACGGTTAAGCCACTCAGTTCTTCAACGATTTTATTCAGGTCAGCCATATTATTTTGTCGGTGTCGCCGATTGCCGAAGCATCGGTAGGTTTAAGAAAGAAAGCTTTCTCTCCGGCGAGGAACCATTGGGTGTTTTTGTGTTCAAGCCCTTAAGGGGCCATCTATTCAAAGGGGTTGGTTTAAGCAGGAGTAACTTCAGCCTCAACAGGAGCGGCTTCAGCGGCTGGTGCAGCTTCGGCAGCAGGGGCCACTTCAGCAGCAGGTGCGGCTTCGGCAGCAGGTGCGGCTTCGGCAGCAGGAGCTTCAGGTTCAGCGGCTGGTTTAGCACCACCGAGCTCAGCTTTGGCGTTAAGAACGCGAGCAAGAGCAGAAGCAGGGCCTTGAAGGACGCCGAGGAGAGTGGCGAGGAGCACTTCGCGAGAAGGCAGATCAGCCAGAGTCTGAATGGTCTTGGTATCCAGGATGTTACCATCAAGAACGCCACCCTTCATCACCGGCTTGGTGAATTCAGCAGTGAAGTTTTTCAGGATCTTGGCGGTGCCACAGACGTCTTTTTCACCGGTCACAAAGGCGCTTTGGCCTGAGAGATGCACAGCGAGCTCAGCTGGGTAGTTGGCTTTTTCAGTAGCCTTCTTGACCAGGTTGTTCTTATAAACATGGATCTCAGCACCGACAGCACCGAGGCGCTTGCGGAGTTCAGAGAATTTGTCCACCTTCAGACCCGTGTAATCCACGACGAAAAGGAAAGGGGAGGCATTTACCCGCTCAAGCAGGTTATCGATCATTAATGATTTTTCAGCTTTCATGATTCAGGTCCTCCAGAATTACAGTTTGATGTACTTAGACACGTCGATGCGCAATGCAGGTGACATGGTCGAAGCGAGGGTGATGCTTTGAACGTATTTACCGCGAGCCGATGCTGGCTTGGCGCGGACGATAGCGTCGATGAGGGCACTGCCATTCTCAGCAAGTGCGGCGACTTCGAAGGCGACTTTACCGATGGTGGTGGCGATGTTGCCATTCTTATCGAGTTTAAAGTCAACACGACCTGCTTTAACGGCTTTCACCGCGCCACCTGTGTCGTCTGTGACGGTGCCTGTTCTTGGGTTTGGCATCAAACCACGAGGTCCGAGTTGCTTACCAAGTTTACGAACTTCAGTCATGGCGGCTGGAGTAGCGATTGCGACATCGAAGTCCATGACGCCATCCTTGATCTTAGCGATGAGGTCTTCATAACCGACAACTTCTGCACCAGCGGCCTTAGCAGCTTCAGCAGCAGCACCGACGGCGAAGACGGCCACGCGGACGGTCTTACCAGAACCATGTGGAAGTGGGCAAGTGCCACGAACCATTTGGTCGCCCTTCTTTGGGTCAACACCCATGTGGAAGGACAGGGTGACGGTTTGGTTAAACTTAGTGCCTGGCAGCTTGCGGACCAGTTCAGCGGCCTCCTCAAGTGTGAAGGTTTTTCCCGCCGGAACCATCTCGGCGGCTTTCTTGTAGCGTTTGCTTCGGGTTTGCATGTTAGTTTTGCAGTGCTTTCGAACGGAATCCCGTTCTCCTGCGGTTGGTGTTAGTCGATGATTTCGATGCCCATTTGGCGGGCGGTGCCTGCCATGATGCGGGAACCGCGCTCAAGGTCAGTCGTATTGAGGTCAGCCATCTTCATCTTGGTCGCTTCGAGAAGCTGAGCCTTGGTGATTTTAGCCACTTTCTTTTTCGCTGCTTCGCCAGAACCAGAGGCGATGTTCGCAACCTTCTTGAGAAGATTGGAAGCCGGTGGCTGCTTGGTGATGAAGGTGAAGCTCTTGTCTTTGTAAACCGTGATCACGGTCGGAAGGACATCGCCACCAGCCTTTTGGGTTGCGGCGTTGAACTCCTTACAAAATGCCATGATGTTGACACCAGCCTGACCGAGGGCAGGACCGATTGGCGGAGCAGGATTAGCAGCACCAGCTTTGATCTGGAGCTTGATGAGTTTGACGATTTCTTTGGCCATGGGTATTGTTCGCTTGCTTGAGATTTGAGTTCTGCCCGATCAGGTGATCCAGGCATTCGTGATTTTACTGTTCTGCCTTTTCCACCTGCCAGTATTCCAGGTCCACCGGAGTAGAGCGTCCGAAGATATTGACCGAAACACGCAACACGCCGCGTTCTGGATCTATCTCTTCAATGATCCCTGTCTGACTTTCAAAGGGACCATCAGCGACGCGGACGGTATCACCCACATTGAAGGCGATTTTCGGCACGACGCTTTCATCTTTATCACGGACCTGGGCAAGCATGCCATCCACTTCGCGCTGGCGCATCGGGATTGGATGATCTTTGGTTCCAGCGAAATTGAGGACGCCGTCGGTTTCCTTCACGAAATACCAGGTGCGATCCACGAGGCGATTGTGCTCGTCGAGCAGATTGCAGTTGGCGATCACGTAACCAGGGAAGAACTTGCGGTCACTTTCTGACTTTTTGCCGTTCTTCACTTCAGACACACGCTCAGTCGGCACGAGCACTGCGTAAATGTAGTCACTCATCTCCTCTGTCTGGATGCGACGGAGCATGGAATCACGGACTTTGTTTTCAAAGCCTGACCGTACGTGGATAACGTACCATTGATCGCGAGGGGCGGGGATAGCTCCCATAAGTGGAGGGGGTGACGGAGGGGGTTGGAGACTGTGAAGTCTAATTACAGACTGGTCGCAAAATCAGTGAGGGCATTGAAGGCCCAACGAAAAGCAGTGTCAAAAAACGCGACAAAACCACCGAGTAGGAGCATGGCGATGAAAACAACAATGGTTGAATCAATCAGCTCTTTATACTTGGCGAATCCCTTTTCTTTCGGGTCCCAAGGCCAGTTGGCTTTCTTCATCTCGAGGACGACCTCGTTCCAGTAGGCTAAAATACGGCTCATGTGTGCGTTTGACGGAAAAATCTGAATCGGACGTTATCCGCTGTAAGAAGGATGGCAGGCCAGGAGGGACTCGAACCCCC
>JAPLUM010000272.1 GCA_026397605.1 Verrucomicrobiota bacterium
TACGGATGACGATGGCACAGCAGATAAGATGACGGTTTTTGCAGAAGGCTTTAACAGCGAAGTCACGGGGATCGCAGCGGGGATTCTTTATCATGACGGCTGGGTCTATGCCACCATCGCACCAGATCTTTGGCGGCTCAAAGACACGGATGATGACGGTGTCGCCGATATTCGGGAGGTCGTGGCGACCGGCTTTGGCATGCACATCGCCTATGCTGGACATGACATGCATGGGCTGAGATTAGGACCCGATGGACGCATCTACTGGAGCATTGGCGACAAAGGCGTGAACGTGACCAGTAAGGAAGGTCAAAAGTGGTTTTATCCCCATGAGGGCTGTGTCTTGCGTTGTGAGCCAGACGGCAAGGGCTTTGAGGTCTTTGCCCACGGCTTGCGCAATGTCCAAGAGATAGCCTTCGATGATTTTGGCAACATTTTCGGCGTGGACAACGACGCCGACATGGCCGGTGAAAAGGAGCGCTTTGTCTATATCACCGAGCAGAGTGACTCTGGCTGGCGCTGTGGACACCAATACATGAAGGGGGAAAGCCGCTGGATGCGTGAAGGCATCTGGCAGGCCGTAGCCGCGGGCGCAAGCCCGTGGTCAGCGAAGTCTCCAGACCACGCCCTTGCGGGCGCGGCTACGCCGCTCTTTATCGCACCACCACTAGCCAATTATTCCAATGGTCCAGCAGGCTTTGCACATGAGCCAGGCACGGCGCTGGGTGGGCGTTTACGGGGTCACTTCATCTTGGATCAGTTCCCCTCTGGCAAGATGGAGGCATTTACCATCCAACCCAAAGACAGTGCTTTTGAAATGAGCCGCACTCGCCTCATCAATGCAGGCATCATGGGCATCGGCCTTAGCTTTGGCCCCGATGGAGGGCTCTACCTGGCAGACTGGTCTGGTGGTTATCCGACAGATGAAAAAGGCGCCATCTGGCGTGTCGATGAACCTGGTAAGCCGAGCCCTGCACGCATTGAAACGCAAAAACTTCTCAGTGCCGGATTTGATCAGCGGGAAACCACAGAGCTCCAAACGCTGCTAGGTCATGCCGATCAGCGTGTCCGCGTCGGCGCTCAGCTAGCACTGGCGAAAAAGCAGGATTGGACAGCGTTCGTGAGCGTCATCGCTAATACCAAGGCACCTCTTCTGCAACGGGTGCATGCGCTCTGGGGTTTTGGCATCGGTCTGCGCCGCGGGGAAGTCACGGATAAAGCGCTGCAAAGTGTGCTCGCTGCTGAAACAGATCCTGAAATGCTGGCGCAGTTCGCTAAAGTGCTCAGTGACGGCTTAGCAAGCGAGATCAATCAAAAGTCCATCGCTAAGCTTCTAACTTCCACTCATAGTCGCGTGCGCTTTTTTGCGGCAATCGCCATCGGCAAACTGAAAGTGACTCGTGCTGAATCTTCACTTTGGGAAATGGCAGGTAAAGATGCGGATGACGCCTGGCTGCGGCATGCCGTAGTCACAGGTCTGGCTGGTGCCGCGACTTCTGAAAGCCTAGCTCAGCATCTAGCAGATCAGTCACGCACCGTAAGACTTGCCGCCACATTGGCTCTGGCACGTCAGCATTCAGCATTGATCACTCCTGCATTGAACGACGCTGAAACAAGCATCGTCGATGAAGCCGCAAGGGCCATCCACGATGATCAGGGCATTCCAGAAGCTTGGTCACAGCTCGCCGCACTGATCGATTCGCCCAAGCAACTCACTAGCGTGACCTTACGCCGTGCGATCAATGCCAACTTACGCCTCGGAACCGTTGAGAATGCGCGCCGCCTTGTGGCTTTGGCGATGCGTGCTGATGCCAAGGCTGAAGCTGCCATGGAGGCCTTCCAGTCCTTGCTCACCTTCACAGATCCTCCAAAGCTAGATCGAGTCGATGGCATGGCCCGTCACTACGAACCTCGTGAGACAAAGGCGATTGTCTCTGTCATCCAGCCATCGGTCGCAGCCATGATGACTCTCACGAACCCAGACCTCAAAGCATTAGCCATTGAGCTCATGGTCAAACTGGAGCTGCAAGTCGATGCCCCTGCTCTTCAGCAAATCATCAAGGACGCCCAAGCCAAATCCGAGCAACGTATCGGTGCACTCCGACTCATGGCAGCCCAGCATTCGAAGGACACCACGTTTGCAGAAACGCTGGTTGCTGCTTCAGCAAAAACGTCACCTGCGGCATTAAGGATGGAGGCGCTAAACCAAACCTTTATTCACCAACCCACACGCGCAGTCAGTGAAGCCTCACGAGTGCTTGAACAGGGCAATGTGCCAGAGAAACAGGCCGCACTAAAACTTCTCGGCAGCTTTAAAAGCAAGGAGGCTGAGACGCTTATGGACACATGGTTGCAGCGTCTAGCTGCAGGTAAAGTGGAGCCAAGTCTGAAACTGGATGTCCTTGAAGCCGCACAGGGACAGGCCGCCTTAACCGAGCGACTTGCAAGCTATCAACAAAGCCGCACCACCGCACCTCGGGATGATTTGATCGAAGGCGGTAGCAGCAGTAATGGTAAAGAAATCGTGACCAATCATCTCGGTGCCAATTGCCTGGCTTGCCATACCGTCGAAGCCAACGAAGGCAGCCAAGTTGGTCCCATTTTAAAGACCATCGGTGGTCAGCGCACACGCGCCGAACTCCTGGAGTCTCTCGTCAATCCCATTGCCAAAATCGCCCCAGGCTATGGCCTCGTCTCCATCACTCTCAAAGATGGCAGCAACCTTGCCGGTGCCCTATACAAAGAAGACAAAGCCAGTGTCACTCTGCGACTAGGAGATGGCAGTGAAAAGAAAGTTTCACGTCCTGACATTACCATGCAGACCCCACCCGTCTCCATGATGCCCCCCATGCTCGGCATCCTCACCCCGCGTGAGGTTCGGGACGTCGTGGCCTACCTCAGCAGCCTGAAGCCCTCGAAGAGCAAGGCGGTGAAGAAGGACGAGCATTGAGATACTCGCAAAAACGTCCGTTTCCTTCTCGCGCCTCGTTGGGGCGCAGGCATCAGAAGACGGAGTTCTTACTACCCGGGGTTCTCGGTCACTACGCTCCCTTTACCCCGGGCTACTCTCTTCCGTGCTTCCGGCACCGCTTCACGGAGATGAGGTCTTTTCATCAAGGACGTGGATACAACAGTGGAGCTTCTCTGTAAAACCATCGTCTATTCCATATCCACTGAATTTCTTCATGGCCCAATGGAATGGTGGAATGACGCTGCCTGATTCGGGGTCGTAAAGACTGC
>JAPLUM010000778.1 GCA_026397605.1 Verrucomicrobiota bacterium
TGGCAGTAATGTCATTTCCACCGGAGAAGGCGGCGTATTCCCAGCTGGCTTATTGGTTGGGCGCGTGAAACGTTTTGAAAACAAAGACATCACTGCTGATGCCGTTGTAGAGCCGGCTGTTGACTTCGCGATTCTGGAACACGTGTTTATCCTTGAAGTACCCGTCGAAGATCCCCAGCCACAGAAATGACTGACCTTTTAGTTTCATGATTTTCTATCCAGTCTCCATCCTGCTGCTTTTGCTCACGTTTGTGGTGCAAGAGTTTATCCCAGGGCTGTCGATGGCCCATTATGCAACACTGCTACTCCCACCGGTCTTTTTCTTCACCTCTGCGGTGGCGGTCCCCTTCCCGATGATGCTTATCATGGCATTCATTACAGGCTTTTTATGGGACGCACGCTACCTGCCAGGAGCATCCTCCACGATTAAAGGAGCCTCAGACAGCTTAATCTCCGGATCTCTAGCTGCTCCAGAACTGATGTCAGTCGGCGGCTTCGGGTTTGGGGTGTCTATCCTTCTTTTTGCTTTATTGGGAACGTTTCTTCAAGGCGTTCGACCTCTGTTCAAGCGTGGCAGGCTTGAGCTCCCAGTGTTGTTGGTGGGCGCCACGACCTTTCTTTGGCTTCTCCTAGAATATCTCATGATGACCTTTTCACGTGGCAGCCTGCATTTTCCGACCGCCATCTGGTCAAAGATGATTACTGACACCCTTTTGGCCATGCTAGCATCCCCCTTGCTTTTTCTTTTGCTCTATTCCTTGGCTGGATTGTCTAGATATGAAATTAAATATGATGGACTGAGGTACTCTTTCGATGGTCGTTAAATATCGCTTCCGACTTTACTTGCTAACCCTCGCCATTCTGTGCGGGTTTGGAGTCCTTGTGTACCGACTCTGGTGGCTGCAAATCGAGCATCATCAGGAGTTCGTCAATAAGGTCACAGAGGCTAAACGTGAACGTGCTCGTATTCCTGGAGTGCGCGGGGAAATCAAAGACCGCAACGGCATTGTCTTAGCCACCAACAAAGCCACCTTTGAAGTTCGCGTCAATTTGCGTGAAGTGCATGACGAATACGCGCGCCAGTGCCGAATCAAAAAGGTGGATATTCCTACCGTAACCTTTGAGTTTAAAGATCGTGGAATGACCCGCGAAAAGAAAGAGCCAGACATCGTCACGATGTTTAAGGAACTCATCGAAAACCGACTGGCCGAAATGAATCTGGCCGGAGCAGACCAAGATGAACAGGATTTACGCGTGCATTACCGCAGCTTTGGTGGCGTCATTCCTTATGTTTATCGTGACAATCTGACTTTCTCCGAATTTAGTCGATTTGCTGAGCATAATCTATCACTGCCGGGCGTCACTGTCGCAGAGCGTGGCAGTCGCGTTTATCCCTATGGCGCCATGGCCTGTCATTTGCTTGGCTTCGTCCGACTCCCAGATGATCAGCGTGTCTCCGCCGAGGAGCGCAAAGGTTGGGACTATTACATGCCTGATGATTACGGTGGAGCCGGTGTTGAAAAAAGTTTTGATACTTATCTGAAAGGCCGCCCGGGAGTCCGCACAATGCAGAAAAATGAGCGTGGACGCATCGTTGGCGAAATTAAAAACAGCTATGAAGCCCCGCGTAAAGGCAATGATGTATATCTGACGCTTGATGCTCGTATCCAGTTCATCGCAGAAAAGGCCCTGCGTGAGGGCAACATCGGCCGTGGATCTGTCGTGGTCCTCAATCCACAGAGCGGTGAGGTATTAGCCATGGCCACGGTGCCCAACTACGACCCCAATCGTTTCATTCCCAGCATCTCAACAAAAGACTGGGAAGCACTTCTGGACAATCCCGTCGTCCCGTTGATGAATCGCGCTATCCGAGGCTTTGCGCCAGGTTCGACGTATAAGGTGCCAATCGCTCTGGCGGGTTGCATTGCCAAGGTGCAAAACAACCGCTACAACTGCAGTGGCAGCGTCACTTATGGCACCAACGCTATGCAATGCTGGATTCAGCGTCAAAGTGGCGGCTCTCATGGCTCACTTGGTCTGAGTGATGCACTGATGCGATCCTGCAACTGCTACTTTTACCAATACGGCAATGCTGCTGGGATTGAAAATATCTCCAAAGTCGGAAAAATGCTAGCTCTTGGCGAGCGCACGGGCATTGAACTTGATGAAGAGGATACTGGCATTCTTCCAAACCCAGAATGGCTCAGATTGCATAGTCCTCAGGAACGATGGAGCTCCGGCTACACCGCCAATACCTCCATTGGCCAAGGCTCCGTGTTAGCTTCCCCTTTGCAAATGGCCTCGGTCACCGGCGCGGTTGCATCAGGCAAGGCTTATAAGCCACACCTTTTATATAAGGTGATGGACGGCGCAGAAACCGTGGAACCGCATAAGCCCGAGCTACGTGCAGATTTAAATCAATACTTCTCTGATAAGGAACTCGAAGTGGTGCGCAAAGGCATGTGGAAAGTTGTCAATGATGCTAGTGGCACAGCCAAAGCCGCTCGTATTCCAGGCGTCGAAGT
>JAPLUM010000813.1 GCA_026397605.1 Verrucomicrobiota bacterium
GCTTGAAAGTCACTTACCAAAGCAGAGCCCATGGCTCTACATCACACCTCTGCTAAACGCGATCTTGCTATTGCTGGTGTACTTTCTTTTCAGTAGCGGATTTATTGTACAAAGTGGCATCAAGGTGGAAAAACCGCGTTCAAGCAGCCGACTCAGCGGCTTTGACCGGGCACACATCGTCACCTTGGCCCAAGGAAACGACGCCCCACTTTACTTTGATGGTAAACGTATGACCTGGGAGGAACTGCGCGCCGAGCTTAAAGGCAATCGCGATGGCGAAAGGCATATCATTTTGCACACGGACCGACAGGCACCGACCGCGCGTTTCACCGAAGTGAGCAACCTAGCTCTGGAGTTAGGCTATGAAGTGGCTCTCTCGACCACACCCAATCCTGTCAACTCGGCGATACGATGAAGCGAGCTCAGCATTCGGAGGCTGGGCTCCTGTTTGATTGGCACCGTCAGGAACGAAGAGGCATGTGGCTGCTCTTTTTTCTATTGGTCACAGCAGGCGCTTTTGCCTTACTTGTTTTACTTTTTCGGATAATTACTCCAGATGCACCCAAGCTGACATCGCGTCCGCAACAAATGATGGTGCTTAATCCTAATATCGAAACCGACAGAGCTCTGATCAATCGAGCAGTGGACCGCAGCTTCACTCTTTTACCCTCAGACACGTCCAGTCCTGGAGAGATGCCTAGAGAGGCCAAAGTGCCAGCCTTTGAGCCAGCTGTAAGTAAATTTGAGATTAAGCTTAAAGCGCCTCAATTGGGTGCCAGCACAACAGAAAGCCCTCTCCTCTTTGCGGATGATATTGATGTTCTGCCGGCACTTCCCACTCCTACACCGCAGAAGCAACCGTCAGTTGTCGAAGTCGAGCTACAGCCACAGATCCAGAGCGACAGCTCGGTTCGCCTGGCAAACACCCCATCACTCAAAGACATTCCTTTAACAGATCCAGCACGCCCTCTTTTCAGAGTAGCCGTTGGCCCGCTCGGCCAGGTTTTGATGGCTCTACCGCTCTCTTCTTCAGAAGACTCTGCGGTGATGGTCAAACTGCACACAGCGATGACTCAAATGCGCTTCGAGCCTACAGGAAAAGAGCTTGAGTGGGTGCAGGTCTCATTCGCTTGGAAAAAGGAGGCTGCTCCATGATCCGGGTTCATCTCAGTGGTCTAATCGTAGCCGTCATGATGATCGCAGTCTGCCTTGTGTGTGGTCTTTGGATCTGGAATCTCTGGCGGGAAAGACGGCGTGAAGTTCACCGCCGCCGCATCGCCATTCAATGTCGGATCTGCAACTGCACCTACGCAATCTCAAAAAAAGCCACAGCAATCACTCAATGCCCCTCCTGTGGCAGCCATAATCAGCGTGGTGCACTAGATCCAATCTAGCAGCAAGCCATACTTGCATCTCTGACTCCCCGCTTCATTCTCTTCGCTCGCGGCGACACGCCGTGCCTCTCTTTCTCATGTCCAAGCATACCTATAAACAAGCCGGCGTCGATATCCATGAAGCAGCCTCCTTTGTCGATGACATCGGCGCGCTCGTAAAGGCCACTCAAAAGAAGCGCAAACTCGCCAATGCCTTTGGCCTCTTTGCTGCGGGGTATGACCTGAGCAAATACAAAAAGCCGATGATCTTCACCGGTTGTGATGGAGTAGGCACCAAGCTGGAACTGCTGCTCAAATACGATCTGCTTGAAAACGCTGGCAAAGATCTCGTGGCAATGAATGTGAATGATGTGCTTACCTGTGGCGCAGATCCCATTATGTTCCTCGATTACGTCGGGGTGAATCAAATCAAGAAGCGCCAGCTTGCTCGGATCATCGCCGGCATGTCCGAGTATCTGCAAGCCTGCAACTGCATCCTCGCCGGTGGTGAAACAGCCGAAATGCCGGGAGCAGTTCTTGATGGCATGGTCGAACTATCAGGTTTCGCTATTGGTGCAGCTGAAAAGAAAGACGTCCTAAATCCCGCCGAGATCAAGAAGGGTGATGTCCTTATTGGCTGGCCAAGCGCAGGCTTCCACGCCAACGGCTTCAGCCTCGTCCGCCGAATCCTTGCTAAAGAAAGTATCAAGCTCAGCAAAAAAGAAGCCGCTCAACTTCTGACGCCAACTCTGCTTTATCATGAGCAGTGCTGGGGCCTGAAGAAAGCCAAAATCAAGCCAGCCGCCATGGCCCACATCACCGGCGGTGGCCTCGTCGAAAACCTTGGCCGCATCTTCACCAAGCGCGGCTTTGGTTGCCATCTCAAAGTGCCTACATGGAAGAATGACGTGGTCCAAAAAGTCCTCCGTCACGCCGACCCAGCTGATTGCTGGGATACTTTCAATATGGGCATCGGCTGGGTTGCCATTGTGGACCCGAAGCATGCCGCCAAAGCTCTGAAGGTCGGCACAGGTGCCGTCGTTCTCGGCGTCATGGACAAAAGTGCCAAAGTGACTTGCGAGTTGGTGAAATAGCTCCAAACGCCAGTCACAACTAAGAATACTCAATCAGCGCCTTCACGACGCTACGCCGTGCCACTTCATCAAAAGCTTCGTGAATCTCTGCCAACAGAAACCGATGCGTGATGAAGTCGGCTGAGGTTAGTTTTCCCTCGAGGATCCATTGGCATAGTTGCTCCTGGCTTTCACGTTCATACTTCCGTGTGGGCCACTGGTGGACGAGGACATTGAAATTAAAGTCGGCTTGAGTTTTGTCGATATGAAGTATGGGATGGGTCAAGACTCCATAGATGCAGTGAGATCCACCACGACGGAGCAGAGGTAGGCTTTGATGGAGTATCTCTGCACGACCTACGGCATCAATCACAGCATCAAGCTTGCTTGGAGTTTGAATTTCGCCTGGAGAAAAAGCGGCATCGGCACCCAAGGAGAGCGCCTTCTCGCGCTTTTCTGCATGACGATCCACAATGCCGATCCAGCGCAGACCGAATAGCCTTCCGAGCTTCACAAAACTCAATCCTACAGGTCCAGCACCGAAAATCAGCACGTCATCACCAGGCTGAAGGTGAAAGTCGCGAAAGGCACCCAAGACTTCACGCCAAGTGCAAAGCAGTACTGCTTCTTCGGGTGAAATATCCGCATCCACCTTGGTCTGAATTTCATACACCTCCACCCAGCCATTGGCTTCATTCGCCACACCATCCTCGACCATTGCCGCGTGGTCATTCGCCAGGGTGTATTCGCCAAAGCCACCCCAACCGCTATCCACGCCTTCCATTTGCAGGTCAAAATTCAATCCGCCGACCGCTCGGTCCCCCACCGCAAAATTCCGCACCTTTTTCCCCACAGCTAGCACGATCCCCACACTCTCGTGTCCCAGTGCAAAAGGAAATTTATCCTCCATGCCGGGAAAATTCCCATGCAGCAACTCGCTGTCCGTTCGATTGCAAAGACAGGCACACTCCGTCCGCACCAGAGCCTGATACGGCCCTGGATCTGGCATTGGCGTATCGATTATTTCTAAATGACCAGGGTGAACGGCGATGACTGACTTCATATTGATTCAGTCTCTCTAGACTCTGTAAAAAGAAAAGCAAGAATTCCAAATCTAGAAACGTTTCTAAATCTAGAATGCTTAAAGAACCATCCATCCCAACCGCTGAAGATACGCTAGCGCCCGGCACTGAGCGCACACTGGCGATCCTGGAACTGCTTGGCCAGCACCGCGCCGGACTGAGTCTCACCGAGATCGCCCGAGAGCTGGATCTGCCGGTAAACTCAGTTTTTAGGATCACCGGAACATTGCACAATCGTGGCTACCTCCAGCGCCGTGAGGATGACAAGCGCTTCGTACTCACGAACAAACTGTTTGACCTCTCGCGTCCACAAGTGCGCGAAAAAAGCCTCGTCGTCTGCGCATTGGAATCGCTCAAATGGCTGCGAGATGAATCTGGCGAGACAACACAACTTCTCACCAGCGTGAACCACAAAATGACGGTGCTGGAACAATGCATCTCGTCTCAGCCGATCAAAGTCAGCAGCACCGTCGGCCTTCAAGTGCCCATGTATTCTTGCGCTCCGGGCAAGGCCGTTCTCGCTCATCTGCCACCTGCTGAACTCGATCAATTCTTTGCCTCGGTTCAGCTCAAGCAATACACGCCAACAACTCTTGCCTCGCGTTCTTCGCTTCAGGTAGATCTTACGAAAATCCACAAACGCGGATTCTCTACCGACATCGCTGAAGGTCTGGAAGGAATCCACTGTGTCGCAGCTGCCGTCTTGGATGAGTATCATTATCCCGTCGCCGCTATCACCGTC
>JAPLUM010000276.1 GCA_026397605.1 Verrucomicrobiota bacterium
TAAATCCGCATGAAAAATCGTATCGTCCTTTCCATCCTCGCCCTCTGCGCTCTATGCACAGCTGCAGTGGCAGACATCCAATCGCCTCCCGGCCATCACTTCAACTGGAGCCGCAAGCTCAGTCGTGGCCTTGGTAACGTCATGTACGGCTTCACCGAGCCCTTCAATGTCTGGCAGCGCACCAACCGCAGTGACGGTGCCAATGCCGCTTTCGCCGATTTCTTCGTTGAAGGCATCAAGCGTACTGTTGTCCGTGCAGGCTACGGTGTCTATGAGATCGCCACCTTCCCTCAGCCGACTTGGAAGAACACCTATCGCCCACCTTACTATCGCAAGGAAAAGATCGATCCATGGTGGGGTTACACGGAGTTCTCTCCTGATCTCGGCGCTGGTGCTCATGCTGATTACAGCCGCACCGTGGGCTGGTAAATCCATTTGAAACAAATTCAGGGCGCAGGTCGAAAGGCTTGCGCCCTTTTTTGTGTTTTAGATCGGTTCTCGAAAGACTTCCTGAGTCTCTGCTGCCTCTGCTACCTCCTGTTCAAAATGGTGTCGGTTTTTAGGTTTAGACATTCATTTTGAGAAATGGTCTAGTTGACGAATCTCTTTTAATATTGAATATTCGGATATACTAGAATTATGATAAAATCGAGGAGTGACTATTTGGCTTATCTTGAAGCCGATCGCTTAGCCCTCGGCCGCAACGGTCGAGGGCCGCTTTTCCTCATTCAAGACCCCATTTGGTACTTCCAGCGTCTTCTAAGAAAAATAGAGTTTTATCAGAACTGTCGGACGACCATCCCATGGTGGCCGCTACGGATGTGGGTAAAGTACCGCTTCAAATGCGCCAGATTACTTCTGGGTCTGAACATCCCTCCCAACGTCATCGGACCAGGATTGCTTCTCGCTCATGAAGGCCCCATCTTAATCCATGACCGGGCCAAGATCGGCCATCATCTAACCATGAATATTGGTGTCGTAATCGGCATCGGCAGGCAGGATGATGACGTGCCCCTGATCGGCAATCATGTGACTATTGAACCAGGAGCCAAAATCTTTGGGGGTGTCAGCATCGCTGACTGGACCCACATCGGGGCCAATGCCGTGGTGAACAAATCAGTGACTGAAGTGGGTATGATCATAGCAGGAGTGCCTGCACGGGTGATTAAGCCCAGCCCGCTCTATCTCGAAGCCAAAGATTCAGGCTTGGCCTGAAAACCAATTCTCGGCGCACCGGATGTGGAACAGGAAGTAACTTGGGGCGCGGCCAGAAGTTGACCATTGTTTACAGTGGTTGACGAGTGTTTACGGTTGTTTCATGAAAACCGATCTCCCATAGAAACTTCTGAGAAAACAATCGTAAACAACTGTAAACGCTCGCGCAGCGAGCCTCAACAAACGCCAACTGCTGGGGTAACAAGTTGAAGTTAGTCAGGAGGATAAAGGTGTAGATCGTGCTTCCCAGCCCTCTGTAAAAGGCGTATCAGTGATTATGCGCACCTCCAACCCCACTCTCAACGACGAAGTTTTTGCCAACGCCCCCGCTCTCGCAGGCGGACAAGTGATGACACTTCAGGGCACAGTGAATAAAACCTTTATTCTTGCTCTGCTCCTGGTCATTTCAGGCGGTTTCAGCTGGCAGTTCGTGCAGGCCAATCCGCAGATCAGCGGACTGCTGAGTATTGGCAGTGCTCTTGTTGGGTTCGTCCTAGTCTTGGCATCTTCCTTCAAGCCGACCTGGTCTCCTGTGATCGCCCCAGCTTATGGAGTGGTGGAAGGCGTATTTGTTGGTGTGGTCTCATCGCGTTACGCTGGGCTTTACAGTGGTATCGTTCTTCAGGCCGCACTGCTGACACTCGGCATCCTCTTTGCTCTGCTGTTTGCTTATCAGTCACGCTTGATCAAGGCGACCGAGAATCTCAAACTTGGGATCGTTGCCGCGACCGGGGGTATCGCCATTGTGTATCTCGTCAGCATTGCTTTGAGTTTCTTTGGCATTCAAATTCCGCTCATACACCAAAGTGGACTTGTCGGTATTGGCTTCAGCTTGGTGGTGGTCGTTATCGCCGCATTGAATCTAGTTCTTGATTTCGATTTCATCGAAAATGGTGTCTCTCATGGTGCGCCAAAATACATGGAATGGCAGGGTGCCTTGGGTCTTCTCGTCACCATCGTCTGGCTCTACATCGAGATGCTCCGCCTACTCTCCAAGCTGCGTAGCCGCGATTGATGCCCGGCAAATGAAGAATTGAACCGGAAGTGACTGTGTAACGGGGCTGATTCAATCATTGAATTGTCCCTCCGATGCGCGAGCTTGACTTGGGACTCCAACCTCCCGAAAAAAGCATTCATGACGACACGTCTTTTATCCATTTCCATCCTCTCGATCTCGCTGAGTTCCTGCAATTCAGTCTATTACTCCGCCATGGAGAAGATTGGTTTTGAAAAACGTGACCTACTCATCAGCGCCGTTAAAAAAGCCCGTGGAGAACAAAAGGAAACAGGTGCTGAATTCCAAGATGCCATGACTCAGCTCAAGAAGCTCTCGGGTTTTCATGGCGGGAATTTGGAGCATGGTTATGACCGGTTCAAAGCCGAGTATGATGACTGCGAGCAACAGGCAGCAGCTGTCCGTTCCCGTGTGAAGGAGGTGGATACTGTCGCCAGAGATCTATTCCGGGAGTGGGAGCGTGAAGCGCGCCAGTATGAAAGTGCTGCCCTCGCCTCGGAAAGTCGCCGGAAATTGTCCGAGACTAAGGTGAGGTTTGACCAGCTTTCTCGTTCACTACACGCCGCAGAATCGAGCATGGACCCAGTTTTGCGTCAGTTCCGTGATCAGGTTCTTTACTTGAAGCACAATTTGAATGCGGCTGCCATTGGCTCATTACGCGGCACTTCGGATAGCATTCAGGCCAATATTCAACGTCTCTTAGAACAGATGAATCGCTCCATCGCAGAAGCGGACCGTTTTATTCAGGCGCTTTGATCGGCAGAGGACTGGCTAAATCAATGTCCCTAAGGAAAAGCAGTCGCTCTACTTTTTCACCCTCGAGATACGCACGCCCATTTTACCTTGAATCGGTGAGGCTGATTGCTGGCCTTTCAGCCAATATTCTGCCCCAGGTTCATCTGGCGTCTCGTTCCGGTCAAAGAGGCCGGGAGGCTCATTGTTCGGGCCGGTGAGGGCGCCAATGAGGCCGTCTGATTCGACCGTTCGTGGGGTGGTCTCCTCAGCGACGGGTGTGTCAGCTTTGACCCGCTTGTGGGTGACGCCCATTTTGCCCTGAAGCGGCATCGCACTGCTATTGGAATACTTTCGGCCATCAAGCTCGCCTGTGGCACAGCTGACATTGAAGAGAGCGGAGGCAAGAATGAGGGTGCTGAAGCCGAGAGGTTTCATGAGATGTTTATTAGGGAAGGAAAGCGTTCGGTGAGTCCACGAAGAACTCGGTGAGCTCCGACTCAGGGGCATTGTTCCGAATGCCTTCAAGACGCCGGCGGCTACCGCGATCAGAGCTGGGGCGGTTTGCTGTGCGCTGGACCAAATCAGTAATCACAGGCGCTGCGACGACTGCACTGGCGGCCAGAAGTGTGAGGGCGATGATGTTTGAGGAACTGCGGCTCATGCCACGTCCAAATAGGATGCCCAGGGCGCAGCCTGCAGCCGCAGGGGCGATTACGCTGGCGTAGGTTTCATATCGATTTTCGGCGGTGCTTTCGGTCATAACCCTGAGAATATAGCACGATCAAAGATTCTCCAAAGTGGAATTTGCTCGAAGCCTGACGATGCTTCATGATGAGGACTGATGAATTCTGCAGTAACTCCTTCTCGATACGCCCTTATTCTCGCCGGTGGTAGCGGCCAACGCTTCTGGCCAATTAGCCGTGATAGCTTGCCTAAACAATTGCTCAAACTCTTTGGAGATAAGACACTCCTGGAGATGACCGTGGATCGGCTAGACGGCT
The DNA here is from genome assembly GCA_026397605.1 of Verrucomicrobiota bacterium. GTDB lineage: Bacteria > Verrucomicrobiota > Verrucomicrobiia > Verrucomicrobiales > Verrucomicrobiaceae > Prosthecobacter. The sequence goes on from JAPLUM010000276.1 coordinate 3,967, forward strand.
TGGTGCCGACGGAAAACATCGTCATTCTGACCAATAAACAGCAGGAAGCCGCCGTGCGAAAATTGCTGCCACAGTTGCCGAAGGAAAACATAATTGCTGAGCCTGAAAAAAGAGACACGGCCCCAGCAATCGCTCTCGGCGTAGGCTGGGTGGTAGCGCGTGATCCTACGGCAACGATGATGGTGCTGCCTGCTGATCATTTGATCAAAGATCAAAAGGAGTTCCATCGCGTGCTAAACAATGCGGCTAAAGCTGCGGAAGTTGGCAGCAGCCTCGTGACCATCGGCATCAAACCCACTTGGGCCTGTCCGAGTTACGGTTACGTGGAGCGCGGACGCCGCGCTTCCTTGCCTGGTGTGGATGATCAGGCCGTGTATGAAGTGGAGCGCTTCAGGGAAAAGCCGAATCCAGATCTGGCCGAGCATTTCATTAATCAGGGCACTTTTACCTGGAATGCCGGCATGTTCATCTGGACGATCCCCGCTATTTTTAGTGAGTTAAGCCGCCACTGCCCAGCCTTGGCTGACTTTGTTTCGGAGCTACGTAATTCCAAAGACTTCTCAGCCACGGTCAGTAAGCAATTTGGCAAGCTGCCGAAGCTCAGCATCGACTACGCGCTGATGGAGCGTGCCTCACGCGTGCTTAACATAGAGGCCACCTTTGACTGGGATGATGTGGGAAACTGGACCAGCGTGGGCCGCTATTTAACCAATGATGAACATGGCAATCAGCATAACTGCGCCTTCAGTCAGCTCGACAGCTCTAGCAACCTCGTCTTTTCCCAGACAGGCCAGCATATAGCCCTGCTCGGTGTGCAGGATCTCATCATCGTCAGTGCCAAAGACGCCCTTTTGATCACCAGCCGTTCCCACGCTGAAAGCATCAAAAAACTGGCCGACCAGCTGCCGAAAGAGCTGAAATAACGTAAGTTTCCTGCAATGCAGTAACATCTCCACCGAAATACGGTATAGCTCCATGCAGATGGTCACTGCGCTATGAAACCTTCATTCACACACCCACTAGTTAGGGTTTTTTTTCTGCTGGCATCCCTGCAGGGAACGGGGACTGTGAGAGCCCAGACGGCAGCTTTTTCCCAAGCGGATGTCGCACGCCAGCAAAGTGTGGCCCAAGGCGCATGGGGGAATCTGTTCAAGGCAGACAATGAAGTGTCTGAGGCTAATGCGCCTGAAGAAGCTCCAAAGATGGGTGGTGACGAAGAATATGGAGAACAGCTTATTTTGCTGCGCAGGGCTAGCTGGGCGCCCTGGAGTTTAGAGACAGATGTGGAAGCATTGTGGACCGATAATGTGGCACTTGCTGCAAAAAATATGCAATCCGACACATACTTGCGCACGGGACTCCGAGCAGGTTACTCAAACCGTGTGGCAGGGAATATCTTCTTTACTGGTGGATTGGACTATCATACGGTGAGGCACAG
>JAPLUM010000164.1 GCA_026397605.1 Verrucomicrobiota bacterium
AGATAACGTATCCGCTTTGCAGTTTCCTCTGGTGTCCAACGCTGGGCTAGCTGGGCTGTGGCATCACGGTATTGGGTGAGGTCTAGGTGCTCCGCTCCGACTTGCTGTCTAGCGACGTCGCCCATCCACGCGAGTAGGAGATCCATGAGTGCGTCACGCCGTTGGAGGTAGGCTGCCTCGATTTGCGCGGCGACTTCTTCTTCACGCTGCTTTAGCCAGGAGCCATCGGTGGTCTGCTTGTAGTGATCCTGTTCTTTTTCAAATTCGGCTTCCTGTTCCTCTTTGATCTCATCGTAGAGGGTATCAATAATGGCCTGAAAATCTGCTTTGAGTCCTAAGGCCGCAGAGATGCTGCCACTGGCACGGGTGGTGAGTTGCTGAAGTACGCTCAGCAGTTTCTTCTCGTGTGGATCAAATTGGCGTGCCTCGGCGGGGGGCATGAGTGGGATCTCGATGACCCTTGAGAGGATCGTTGTGAGTAGCTGGCCTGGTTGCGTGGTGAGCAGCAGCAACAGTGTGCGGTCTGGTGGTTCCTCCAGCGTTTTTAAAAAGGCATTCTGAGCCTGAACATTCATGCGCTCAGCATCGACAATGATGCCGAGTTTAAACCCGCTAGGGCCGGTAGTGCGGTGAATCATGCGCTCGAGGTAGCGGATGGTTCCGACCTCGCTGGCATCGTCGCCAATGGTGATGCGGCGTGATTTACTCTGGGGTCTGAGAATGACGGCTCCCTCCTGAGCCCAGTCGTCCAGAGTTGCGTGTCTTGCCGGACTGATGATTCCGAGAACTTGGGTGGCAAAGCCCTCTAAGTTAGCTCCGCGTGGGCCTGTGATCATGTAGGCATGACCTAGGCGGCCGAGCTGCTGAGCACGGGTCAGGAGGGACAGTGCGTGATCGGTTTTAAAGGGCATGGCGATGAGTCTCTATCAGATTTAAAATATCGCCGTGGATGGTCTCTGGCGAACGGTCAGCATCCACGATGGCGATGCGCGCAGGCTCATCCTTGGCGAGTTGAAGATAGCCTTGGCGTACTTTTTCAAAGAATGCTTGGGGTTGGCTTTCCATGCGATCGAGTTCGCGGCCCGTGGCATGAATGCGGCTCCAGGCTGTGGCCGTTTCGAGGTCTAAAAGCACGGTCAAATGCGGCTTGGTTTCTCCAACGGCAAACGCATTGATAGCCTGAACACTGGCCAGGGGCAATCCGCGTGCAATGCCCTGATAGACAGTCGTTGAATCTAAAAATCGGTCGAGGATTACGAAGACGCCAGATTTTAGCAGCGGACGGACTTTTTCCCGCACCAGCTGCGCACGGCTGGCAGCAAAAAGCAGTAACTCTGACTCCGGGGTGAGCGCTTGCCCTTCTTTAGAATGCTGCAGCAGATGGCGGATTTCCTCGCCAATGAGGGTGCCGCCGGGCTCGCGCATGACCTCCACGGTCTGTCCCTTTGCTTTCAGATGCTCGGCTAAAAGACGGATTTGCGTGGATTTCCCACAGCCTTCGGAGCCTTCAAAGGAAAGTAGGAAGCCGGGTGAGGATGTCATGGGCGGGGCAGTTAAGTAGGGGAAAAGTCAGCAGACTTTTTAGCGTGTCGCTAGAGGATGTCGAACAAAAGCATTTTCGTTTTGGCAAAGTGGGCGGACGGGTTTATCTGCATCTTCCCCATGACTCCCATTTCTGCATATCAATTCGGCCCGCGTGATTCGAAGCTGGCGATCGAAGAAGACCTCGTTTTTGCTCCTAAGTTTGATGAACATGGTCTGATTGCTGCGATGGCGATCGATGCTGAAACGAGCAAACCACTGATGCTAGCCTACATGAACGATGAGTCTCTGCGCATGACCTTGCAGCTGGGACAGGCCGTTTATTACAGCCGTAGTCGAAAGACTCTTTGGCATAAAGGTGCCACCAGTGGTGAGTTTCAGGAGATTGTCGAAATTCGCACCGATTGTGATCAGGACGCGCTCATTCTCAGGGTGAAACAGCACGGTGGCGGCTGCTGCCACACCAGCCGGTCCAGCTGTTTTTACCGCAAGGTCGTGACTCCTGCTGAAGGTGGGCTGGTAACGCTTGAGAAGTAACCTCTAAAAGAGAATGCCCGCGCTCGATTACCCGCCGCCGCTGCAACGTCTGATCGCGCAGATTAAATCTCTGCCCGGCCTGGGACCGCGCAGCGCTGAGCGTTTGGTGCTTTGGCTTCTACAGGACGGCGGTCGGGTCGAGCCGCTGATGGACGCTTTGTCCGATTTGGTAGCCCGAGTGCATGCCTGTGATGAGTGCGGTTTTTTCATCGAAAAAGGAGAGGATTGCAGTCTTTGCCACAATCCTAAGCGTCAGCAAAAAATCATCTGTGTGGTGGAGCAGGCCGCTGATGTGCTCCGGTTGGAGCGGTCTGGTGCCTTTCACGGACTCTATCACGTGCTGGGCGGGAAGCTTTCGCCATTGGACAACATCACGCCCGAGGATCTGAGAATCGAGTCACTGCTAGAGCGGGTGAAAGTGTTGCAGGCAGAGGAAGTGATCCTTGCCGTCGGCTCGGATGTCGAGGGAGAGGCTACGGCCAGTTACCTGAATGACCTGCTTCGTTCGGCAGGATTGACCGTATCACGGCTGGCCCAGGGCATGCCTGCCGGAGGCGGCTTGGATCACGTGGACGAGCTGACTCTATACCAAGCTCTCCAGGGGCGGAGGTCAGTGTAGCTCAGTCCCGTTTATTCCATGAAACGGTCGCTAGCAGCAGCCATCCGACCATGAGCAATAGCCCGCCTAAGGGCGTCACAGGGCCCAGCCATTTAAAACCAAAGTAGGCAAGCAGGTAGATGGAACCGCTAAACAGCCATGTTCCGATAAACAGCGCATACCATGCTCTCACGGCAGCCTTACCACCAGCTCCGATGAAAGTTGCCAAAATGTAGAGCAGTATCGAGTGCGGAAGATGATAGCGCACACCCGTCTCCCAAGATTCTAGTTTGCCAGCTGCGAGGAGCATATCATGCACAGCTCCATGAGCACCAAGCGCCCCAAGTAAGACTGAGGCAAAGCCAGAAATCGCTGCAAGACGGAGAAAGCTGAGTTTGGGCTGCATAATGAATGGGTGTGTTGCCGGAGCCATTGCCGTGCCAGTCGTCCTGAAGCTATTGCCTCCTGAATGGAGCCGAGAGTCGGATTTGAACCGACGACCTGATGATTACAAATCAACTGCTCTACCACTGAGCTATCCCGGCGAGGTCGTCCGCTTGTTTTGAAAGCGGGGTGTGAGTATGTCTCTCTTGTTTGAATTGGCAAGTGCTGTTTGTGATCGATTTTAAGAAAGCAGTCTTTGCTCGATCCACCGGATGAGATCATAGGGTGACGGACGCGCAGTGATGCGTGCGGCGTAGTTTTGGCAGGCTTGCTGAACGGTCGAATCGCTCAGGAGATGATTCAGCGCTGCCGTGACCTTTTCGACGGTAAATGTTCGTGGGCTGAGACTGAGACCGATACCGAGCTTTTCCAGGCGGTAAGCATTGTCTGGCTGATCGTGTGCCATGGCCATGATGAGCTGTGGAATGCCTGCGGCAATACCTTGGGAAAGGGTGCCGATACCGCCATGATGCACAAAGGCCGCGGCTTGGGCGAGGAGTGTGGAAAAGGGAACGTATTCGACAGGAAGGATCGTCGCTGGTAGGTCGGGCGGTAATTGATCCAGCTTGCGGGTGACAAAGACGGCTCGTTTACCCAGTTGAGTGACGGCTTGCAGAGCTACCTCAAAGAAACGTTTGGCCTGGATGTTGGCGCTGCCGGGAGTAAAGACGATGGGCTTTTCTCCAGAGGCTAGAAACGCGGCGAGTTCAACATTCAGGGGACGCTCCGTGGATAGGTCTTCAAGCGGGAAATCCCACTGCAAGGCAGGCTGAGGCCAGTCTGGCTGAGGCTGAGCAAACCATTCAGGGAAGAGGCAGAGGACGCCATCGGGCGAGTGGGCCCATTCCCACCAGAGGCTCTTCGGCGGGGCAACGTTGTGCTTGGCACATTGCGCTTTCACCGCGGGTGCTGAAAAGCGATCTGCGGGGTTCGGCAGTCGGATGATCCAGCGTTTTAGCCAAAGCGGGAGTTTTCTAAAAGGTGCCATGCCTGGAAACAGCAGGGGTGTTTCATGGGCGCTGATCATCACTGCTGGCTGGAGATGCACATTGATGAGTGGGATGCCGAGCTTTTCACGAGCTAGTCTTGCCCCAAAAACGGTACAGGGTGCGAGGAGCAGATCAAACTGATCGGCTGTGCCGTGGCGCGCATGAATTGGCTCAAAGAAGGTCGCCGTGCTTTCACCCGCAAACTCAAAGACCATCTTCGTGCCATGATAAAGCTGCCAAACGCGTGGGTCGGAAATGAAGCGGTCAAAGTCCTCTGGCTGCCCGAGTGGAATCACCTCTATCCCAGCAGACTTGGCGGTTTCTTCAAAAACACAGGACACGACCATGGTGACGCGATGCCCGCGCTCTTTGAGCATCCTGCCCAACCAGAGAAAGGGCAGCACATCACCGGCGCTGCCAAAGGGGAGAAGGGCTATGTTTGACATGGGGTAGGGGAGGTGATGGATGAAAGGACGGGGAGACTTGCTTGTCGCGTCTTTTTTACATTGGCGATCTTCCGATGCTGTCCCATGATTTCGTGATGTACCTTTGGTCAAAATTGTCTTCAGAAAAATGGGCGGATGCTTGGGAAGAGCGATTCGCAGTCAATCCAGCGCTCAACCTCGTCATCACGACAGTGCCAGGCCGCAGTACGATCCGAGTGGAGATCTACACTGAGAAAAAGAAGGACGTCGTGGCTATCCAAAAAGAATGGGGCGGCACCGTGCGCGAGGTGAAGAATCAGAACTGGGCGGCTCTCTCCAAAGAACCGATGCCAGACATTCAGGTGCGTGGAAAAATGGTCGTGTGCAGCGCGCGGACGCCTCAGGAGATCAAAAAGGCCCAGAAGGCCAATGAAGGCCGTGAGATCATCGCCATCCCAGCCGATATGGCCTTTGGCACTGGTCATCATGCGACTACTTCTACCGTGCTCAGAATGCTAGTAGATGCCGCCGAGCCTCTGGCTGGCAAGCGCTGGACGATGGCTGATCTAGGCTGTGGCAGTGGTATCCTAGCCATCGCTGCTTCAAAGCTAGGTGCGGCAAAAGTGTGGGGCTGTGACTTTGATCCGAAAGCCGTTTCAGTTTCCAAAGAAAACGCGGAGCGCAATGGCACTCCGAAGATCCGTTTTACCGAAGTGGATGTCCTAGAGTGGGAGCCGAAGGAGCAATGGGACATCGTCGCCGCGAACATCTTTAGCGACATTTTAGAGGTCGCCTTTCCCCAGATCGTCCGCTCGGTGAAGCCTGGCGGTGTGATCATGGCCTCAGGTATTTTAAAGAAGCAGGCAGCTTGTCTGGAAGTGGCGACCGCCAACGGTGTACGCTGGGATCGAATCGTCACAAAAGGCAAATGGGTGTCTGCCTGCGGCGTGCGTCTGTAACTCATGACACGATAACCTGATTGCTTTCTAGTCTGCTTCCATGCATCTGCTGAGATGAAATTTACGGGCACTTCACATCGTCAAACACGAACCATCAGCGGGCAGCAGGTAGCGCCGCGCAAGAGCATGGGGCAAAACTTCCTGGTGGATGAGTCGGTGGCACAGTGGATCGCCGATCAGATTCAGCCAGATGGTGCAGACTTTGTGGTGGAGCCTGGGCCTGGTCTAGGTGCCATGACCAAGCACCTGGTTGGACGCGCTAAGCAGTTGGTGTTGATCGAAAAGGATAATGCATTAGCTCCCGAACTTGAGAAGCGTTTTGCCAAAGATCCCACTGTCAGTGTGCTGCATGAAGACGCTACAAGGATCGATGTCAGTGGTTGGTATCGCCATGGTGATGTTCGTGTGATAGGCAATCTCCCCTACTCGGTGGGAGGTGAGATCCTGAAGCATCTGCTGACACCACCAACTCCAGTCACGATGGCAGTTTTCATGCTGCAAAAAGAGGTCTGTATGCGGTTGGCTGCCCGTGTGGGAGAGGATGGTTACGGTGGGCTCTCCGTACTCATTCAGCGTGACTGGGACGTGGAACTGCTGCGCATCATTCCGCCTGAGGTCTTCCAACCAAAGCCCAAGGTGGACAGTGCCATCGTTCGCTTCACGCCGCGTGATCCGAGCACGCTGCCAGTCTGCGATCGCCGCATGTTTGAGCGACTTGTTAGGGCGGGTTTTAGCCAGCGCCGGAAGCAGATGAAGAATCTTTTGCCCGAGGCACCGGGTGGCTGGCAGGCCTTGGCGGATTCGTTGGGGAAATCGGTTGCGATGCGTGCTGAAGAGTTGTCCGTGGCGGAATGGGTGCAGATTTCCCGCTGGTATGAGGGCCGCAAAGACCAGGACGCAGGCCAGAAATCCAGTGAGATGTTTGATGTCGTGAATGAGCGGAATGAAGTGACCGGTCAGCTGACTCGCGGTGAAGTTCACGCCAAAGGTCTGCTACACCGTGCGGTTCATGTATTTGTGATCAATGCCAAGGGCATGGTCTATCTCCAGCGTCGTTCTCATTTGAAGGACGTGTCTCCGCTGAAGTGGGATAGCAGCGCGGCTGGGCATCTCGATGTCGGTGAAAGCTACGCTGATTGTGCCATCCGTGAGACCCGCGAAGAAGTCGGTATTGAGATCACCAGCACAGAGCTAGCAGCTCAGTTGCCAGCCGGAACTCACACGGATCATGAATTCGTCGAGCTACACATCGCCCGTCACAATGGCCCCATGAAGTGCTTCCCCGAAGAGATTGCCTATGGTGAGTGGTTCATGCCTGATGTGATCAGTGACTGGGTTCAGGCCCGACCGCAGGACTTCGCCAAAGGTTTTATCAGTTGCTGGAAAGCCTGGACTCAGAAGTGAACTCGCGGTGGACGACCGTTGCTACCAGCAGATCAAGCTTTCATCATCTCTTTGATCTGCTTCGTCGCGATGCCGATGGGGCGATCCAGTGGAACGCCTGCACAGGCGAGCAATGTCGTCAGAAGGTCGCCTTGATTGCCCTTCGTTTTGTTCAGGAAACGTCCGGTGTTGATCGAACCGCCGCCTTTGCCAGCGATGATGAAAGGCAGGTTTTCGCGCGAATGCTTGTTTCCGTCTTCCAGTCCCGATCCCCACATCATGATGCAGTTATCCAGCAGAGTTCCGTCGCCTTCGCGCAGGCTGGCCATCTTTTTCACCATGTAGGCGAACTGGTCGATGTTGAATTTCGTGATCGCGGCCACTCTACCCACTTTACCCGCTTCGTTGTTGTGATGGGTTTGGGAGTGATGGGCGTCATTGAAGCCAAGTTCTGGATAAGACACACCGTTGGGCGTGGAGCCGATGTAGGTGCTGACTCGTGTGGTGTCGGTCTGGAAGGCCAGCACGTTCAGGTCACACATGACCTGCATGTACTCACTGCGTTTGTCGCCCACAGGGATCTTGATCTCGATGGGTGGGGAGTCGCTGGCCTTCCGCTTGCTCGTGCTAACACCCGCTTTTTCCAAAGCAGCCTCTTTTTGGCGATACTCAATCGCGGCGATGCGGCGCTCCACGGCACGCACGCTGTCGAGGTATTCGTCCAGCTTATGCTGATCATTCTGGGGTAATTTACGGCGCAGGTCCTTGGAACCACTGATCACTAAATCCAGCATCTGTCGATCCAGCGGGTCTGTTTGAGCCGTGTTCCCCGGTTTGTCAGACTTGCCAAAGAGCCGGTTCAAAACACTGCGTGGGTTGGTTTCAGCTGGCACCGCTTGGGTGGCCGAGCGGAAGCTGCAGTGCGAGTAGTAGCCCTCGTTCAGACCTTCTTGGTTTTCCTTATGCGTCTGCGGCATCGTGGCCAATTCCAAGGAGGGTAATGATGTCAGTCCACCGATGTAATTGGCGGCGATTTGGTCTGCGGAAATGCCAATATTGATCCGATTCCGAGTGTCCGAATCAGGCAGCATCGCCGTTAACCACGTCGAGAGTTCCAGTGCATGAGGTGCCCCATTAAAAGGGGAGATAGGCACTCCTGAGATGCCTTTCATGAGAAAGCACTGATTCAGCACAGGCCGCAAAGACTCCAAGGCCGGTGGCGGCGCTTTGAGAAAACTGTCCGCACTCGCTGGCCAAAATTGATCCATGATCACGCCATGCGGCATGTACATGAAACCGATGCGCACCGGCGGTTTCACCGCCTTGCCCTTTACGGCCTCTGCCCAGCCCATGCTTTCGAGCAAAGGAAGCCCCAGCGAGGCTCCAAGCCCTCTGAGGTAGGTGCGGCGGTTAATGAGGTGATTTGAGGGCATGGGGCGAATTGGCAATGTGTTTCGTGAGAGCCATGGATCAATACCGTCCGAAAGGCCATTTTCCATCAAATGATCTGGTTTGAGGGGGGGGCTTCCCGTGACACTCCAGCTCTACAGGCCTCACGGTAAACAGCTGACTGCAAAACCACCCTCTTTTACCAGCCGTTTTTGAGGGAATACGCTGGCACCACGATGGCCCAGCCTTTGGCCTTCCCCAGCTCGGCCCGTTCGAAGTTATCGGAGAAGAGCCGTTCCTACTTTTGCGAGATCAGCTCCGTGGGAATGGAGGTCAGGATTGTCGCGTCGGCGGCGAAGCTGATAGTGGCAGTGGTAAGAAGGAGGCGACAAGACGGAGATTAATGGCGATGAGCGAACAAACGTGAGCTCGGTGTCGGCGGAGCTATTCAAGCCGCGCCCGGACTTTGGCGATCTCAGCAAGATGTTTTGAACTCAGACGATCAAAAGTCGTAGACGATTCTGATTCATCCAAGCACGCACGAGCGAGGGATTTATTTGGCGGTATGTCATTCATGTGAGCGTATGCCATTTGCATCAAACATAGATGACGAGGTTTCCCGAGTTTCTCTGCCTGTGCGAGTGATGAGAGTGCTGAGCGCGTATTTCCCAAGCGAGCCTCGATCAGTCCTTTCGTGAACCAGGCCTCACTTTCAGAAGGATCCAATTGCACCGCTTTGGAA
>JAPLUM010000527.1 GCA_026397605.1 Verrucomicrobiota bacterium
GAAGTCACCCTCGTTGACGGAGAGCCGACGGCATCGCAATACTACGAAGACAAGTAGCCAAAAACCTGTTTCTAGTTTCAGGTTTCTAGTTCAATCGCCTAAAAACCAACGACTTGCGATTGTAGCAATCGACCCTTTTGGGGTGTGCCAACAAAGCTCTGTAAAGTCTTGATTCATAGAACTTGAAACGAGAAACTTGAAACTCAGATCTAGATTGAGGTCACGTGGCCCGTATCTAGCAACCCACTATGCGCTCATTTTTTGCTTCCGTTCTTTGTCTCCTTTCGTTCTCGCTTCATGCCGAGCTGCCGTCCGAGCAGCGGATCATGTTTCTCGGTGATAGCATAACCCAAGGTGGAGCTTATCTGGAGATGATCGATGCGGCGCTGATCGCTCAGCACCCGGAAGCCGACAAAGAAATCATCCCTCTCGGGCTTAGTAGTGAGACGGTCTCCGGTCTCAGTGAGGAAGGCCATGCAGGCGGTAAGTTCCCTCGCCCTGATCTGCATGAGCGCCTGGATCGCGCCCTGCAAAAAGCCAAGCCGCAGCTCGTCTTTGCCTGTTATGGCATGAATGATGGCATTTATTTCCCACTCAGTGCTGAGCGCTTCAAGGCCTTTCAAGACGGCATGAAAAAGCTGCACGATAAAGTCGTCGCCAGCGGTGCGCGCATCGTGCATCTGACGCCGCCCGTCTTTGATCCTGTGCCCATCAAAGCGAAGGTTATGCCTGCTGGATTGGACAAGTATCCCACTCCGTATCAGGGCTACAACGACGTCTTGGATGCCTATAGCGACTGGCTTCTTAGCATGAAACAAGAAGGCTGGGAAGTGCTCGATATTCATGGCCCGATGAACGCTGCATTGGCAGAAAAACGAAAGACAGATGCATCATTCACTTTCTCCAAAGATGGCATCCATCCCGGTACGGAAGGTCACCTGATCATGGCAAGTGCCGTGCTGAATGCCTGGGGCCTGAAAGCCAAAGCCGATGGTAGCCCAGAGCATATCAATGCTGCCGCTATCCTTAGCGTGATCAAACAAAAGCACTCCATTCTGCGCCCAGCTTGGCTCAGTCATGTCGGTCACAAGCGCCCAGGGAATGCCGCAGGTTTGCCAATCGACCAAGCATTGGCTAAAGCCACAGCTTTCACTGCTGACGCCAAACGCTTAGCGCGCTCCAGCGAACTCTCCCTGCCGCATCTAAGCGGTGAATGGAACGGTTATGCTAAACATGAACTCACCATTGCAGGCAAACAAGTCACGGTCGTAGCCCCTAAATCTGCCGCTCCCGGCCGCCCATGGGTTTGGCATGGCGAGTTCTTCGGTCACAAACCCGCGCCCGACATTGCTTTACTGGGTAAAGGCTTTCACATCGTGTACATGAAGATCAATGACATGCTCGGCAGCCCATCTGCCGTGCAGCTTTGGAATCAATGCCATGCCACTCTGACCACGGACTATGCCTTCAGCACCAAGCCTGCACTCGTCGGACTGAGCCGCGGTGGTCTGTATTGCTACAATTGGGCCATTGCCAATCCAACCAAGGTCTCGTGTATTTACGGTGATGCTCCTGTCTGTGATTTCAAAAGCTGGCCCGGCGGAAAAGGTAAAGGCAAAGGCGACCCCAAAAATTGGTCGTTCGTGCTGAAGCTCTGGAACTTCAAAAATGAAGCCGAAGCACTGGCTTACAAGGGTAACCCTGTGGATAGGTTAGCTCCATTGGCCGAGAATCATGTTCCTTTGCTGCATGTCTATGGCGATGCCGATGACGTGGTGCCTGCGGAAGAAAACACGACTCTGCTGGCCAAACGCTATCAAGCAATGGGAGGCAGCATCACGCTCATTGCCAAGCCAGGAGTAGGCCATCATCCCCATGGTCTGGATGACTCGACACCGATCATCGAGTTCATTCTAAAGCACGCCAAGTGAGTGCTACTCTGCACGGTTGCGCATCATATCCGCCACCTGCGCAAAGAACGGGATCATGATCTGCGCAGCTTCCGTGCTGACACCCACTTCCAGCATGGATTCCCCCATGAGCTTCAGCCACTGATCACGCTCCGCCACGCCGATGGAAAAGCCCATGTGCCGTCCGCGCAGACGAGGATGGCCACGCTCCTCGATATAGGTCGGCGGCCCACCAAAACGATAGACGATGAAATCAGCCAGACGCTTTTCAGACCCCTCCCAATCGTCTGCTGGGTACATCACACCAATTAAGGCATCCGTTTTCACCCGCCGATAAAACGCCGCCACCATGGCGCGCAGCTTGGGTTCACCGACTTCGAGGCAAAGAGTGTCTAGAATGATCATGGTAGAGGATAAAACCTATTTGTAGCTATTTTTCACTTTCTGCGAACCTTTTGGATCGAAAGGCACACGTTAGGAATGATAGGCTGCGCTGGCAGCCTGTTTCCCAGATCACTTACCACGTGGAAATCACGAACCAACAGCCTCTATTAGAGCGCCTCTTCACGGAGAGCGCGGCGGATCTGACGCGCTACTTCACGCGGCGGCATGGCATTGAAGGAGGCGTGCAGGATCTGGTGCAGGAGACGTTTTTGCAGATGGCTCGCGGGCTGCGGGATGGGCGTGAACTGGATTGCGCGCGCGGCTATTTGTTCGGTATCGCCAGACGATTGAGCATGGCGGCGTGGTCTGAGCGGGCGGCGGTACTGCCGTTTGATGTAGCGACTCATGAGCTGGCCGCACCTGTGGCTGATGAGCGCATCATGGCAGCACGCGAGACCATCTTGGCACTGGAGCCAGTGCAGCGTGAGATCCTGGATCTACGGTTCGCCCAGGGCTTGTCCTATGCGGAGATCGCGACGGCGCTGAGCATCCCGATCGGCACGGTTCGTTCGCGGCTGCATCACGCCGTCGCAGAAGTGCGGCAGCGTTTAGAATCTGAAATTTAACACTGATCACAATGAAATCTGAATCCCTACACGCCCTCATTATTGACCAGCATTTCGGCGAGCTTTCGCCCGAAGCTGCTGAGCTACTGGAGCTACATCTCGCGAGTCATGCTGAAGCGCGGTCAGCGGCAATGCGCATTCAGCAAACTCTGGGCGTTACGCGTGACGTTGTGCTTCGTCACCCTGAGCTGGCGTGTGTGACCTCGCTTGAAAAACGTGCCGTTCCCGTGCGGCGAAGTTCAACGATGATTCCATGGCTAGCACGCGCAGCGGCCGTGCTACTACTAGCGGCGCTGACAGGCGTGGGTGGTTTTTTAGTTGGGCGTTCTGAATCACAGACCGTGACAGAAAAAAAAGCCGCGCCACGCAAAGAAAGCCCCTGGGCGCGCTACCGCATGACCTTTGATCCTGCGGGCGATGGCATGCAGGTCGTGCGCGTGGACACTGCCAAACTGGAGGACCAATCAATCCGATGAAATCAAGACTGTGCCTGTTTTTGATCGCGCTGTGTGGTCTCAGTGGCTGCTTCCCAGAGGAGCGCGTTTGGTGGTCGCCGCAGGGTGATCGCGCGGTGATTTCCATCGCAGATGAATTGCATTTCGTGACAGCAGATGGCGTGCTCGGGCCTGCGCTGGGGGTTTCATTGGAAAAGGCACTGATCAAAACGGTGAGTTGGTTGCCCGATGGCAGCGGCTTCGTTTGTCATCGTGAGCGTGCGATCGCGACATGGGAGGAAGTCTGCCAAATGATCCCGCATGGCGAAAGCGCCGCTGTGGAGAAACTGATGCCTGCTGTCATGCCGCTGCTGGAGGCGGCGGTGACGCTCGCGGCGGGTGCGGACTCGCTGGGGAGTGTTGCGTCGGCGATGCCAATGGTCGAAAAGAGCCGCTTCGCCATTGCGGTAAAGTTGTCGTTCCAGCGTGATGCAGTGGCGGTGGAGCGGCTACTGCGTGCCTTGCCAAAGGGCGCGCAAATCGTCGAGTCGATGCAGAAAGCAGGCACTGCCTTTCAAGTGAGCGAGCTATGTGTGGTGAAGCTCACGGACAAAGCGCACGTCACCGCGCTGACGCAGACATGCAGCCTGCTCACCCCGCCGCTGATGCCCAAAGTTTCACCCAAGCATGATGTGGTAGCCTATCTAACACTTGATGAAAAAGAGGAGAGCGCAGCGCTCATGGTGCTGCCGCTGAATGGCAGCTCAGTACTGACGGTGGCACGCGGCGTGTCCGGTACATTTGACTGGATGCCAGACGGCCAATCGTTGGTCTTTATGGCTGCCATCGGCGGTGAGGGAGAGAAGCTGCAGAGCATTCATCGCATCTCAGTCGTGCAGGAAAACGGCGCGCTGATGAAGCCGCGCGATGAAGCCCTTGGCAAGGCATTGGATCGGATGACCGAACCAGTGACGCTGGCCACTGCGATCACGCTGAATCGTCCACACTTGCAGGTGCTGGCGGATGGGCGCGTACTGTTTGCCAGTCAGCCTGCTGTGCTGCCAGCGGTTGGCACAGGGCCGGAACTGGAGCCGCGTTTGTACATCATCTCTGCGGATGGAAAAGAGGTGCGCCCCATCGCAACTGCGCCGGGCGATCTGCCGACGAATCTCGGCTACTTCGTCGCCTCTCCAGATGGCAGACTCGTGGCCGTGGTGGAAAGCGAGACCGACGCGGTGGCCGTGGTCGAGCTGAGCAGCGGCAAGACGCAGATCATTTCACCCCCGCATCCGCACTGGCAGTGCGAGACGATCCCAGCGTGGAAATCCGCCACCGAGCTAAGCTTCGCCGCACTGCATGGCACGGCTCAAGAACCGCACTGCATGATCTGGAGCGAAAGCGCAGGACTGCGCTGCATCAGTGAAAAATGGCCCGTCAACGCCACGGCCAAATGGCTTGAACAGAAAAAACCATCTGCCACACGATGAACAAACAACTCCTCATCTTGCTGTTGCTGACCTTGGGTGATTTTGCCACGGCGGAAGACGCCACTTTCTTTGAATCAAAGATCCGTCCCGTGCTGGCAAAGCATTGCTATGAATGCCACTCGTCCGAGTCCGGTAAATCAAAGGGTGGCCTGATGCTGGACACGAAGCAGACAATCCGCGCCGGTGGTGATACCGGGCCTGCCGTGGTGCCAGGAGATGCGGCAAAGAGCCTGCTTCTGAGCGCGATCAAGCACAGCGATCCCGATCTGGAAATGCCGCCGAAGAAGCCGCAGTTACCGAAAACTGTCATTACAGATTTTGAAATGTGGATCAAGTCCGGTGCCGCTGATCCGCGTGAATCGGCGGTGAAAGTTGCCAAACGTCTGCCCGTGAATGTGGCGGCGGGCAGACAGTTTTGGAGCTATCAAAAGCCGAAACAGATCGCTGGTGAGATTGATGCATTCATTGAGACGAAGCTGAAACAGAACGGACTCACGCCATCGCCTAAAGCAGAGCCCGTGGCGCTGCTGCGCAGGTTGTATTTCGATTTAATCGGCCTGCCGCCGACACCGGATGAGGTGGCGGCATTTCTAAATAGCTCTCATGCGTCCAATAAGACTTATGAGGAGATCGTTGAAGAGCTTTTGAAAAGCCCACGCTTCGGCGAGCGCTGGGGCCGCCATTGGCTGGATGTCGCGCGCTTTGCCGAATCGAATGGCCGCGAGTCCAATCTGACTTTCCCACATGCCTGGCGCTACCGCGATTATGTGATCGACGCAGTGAATGCAGACGTGCCTTTTAATCGCTTCATTACCGAGCAGATCGCGGGTGATCTTTTACCTGCAAAGGATGACACCGAGCGGGCAAGACTGCTGATTGCGACAGGTCTGCTCGCACTCGGACCCAAGGGGCTTAATGAGATGAGCAAAGCGCAGTTCGCAGCAGACGTGGCAGACGAGCAGCTTGATACCGTGATGCGCGCGGTGATGGCCAGTTCCGTGGCCTGTGCGCGCTGTCATGATCACAAGACGGAGCCTTTCAGCCAGGAGGACTACTATGCGATGGTGGGCATCTTTAAAAGCACGCAGACCCTTTACGGCAACTGGATCGACTCAGAAAATAACAACCACGGGCATCTCATCCATCTGCCGAAGGTGAATGGGCAGATGATCTCTGGGAAATCGCTGCCAGCGAATCGCGTGAAGCAACTCAGAGACGATCTGGCAAAGCTGAATGCGGAGGAGAAAGCGCAGAATGAATACATCGCCAAAGCAAAGGCTGAAGGGCGTGACATCAGCGCTGAGTTTAATAAAATCCTCACCACCGCGATCCGCATTCTGTGGAGTCGTGGCGGCATCGAGGGCGCGCTTGAGGCGGTGGATGACCAAGGTCATGCAGTGCCGCTGTGCATGGGAGTTCAGGATGCGCAAAACATAGCCGATTCACCACTCTATGAGCGTGGGGAGCTCTCCCATCCAGCGCAGGCAGTGCCGCGTGGCTTTCCACGTGTGATCGATGTTAGTCGTGAGATTTCTAAAACCCAAAGTGGCCGTCTCGAACTCGCCCAGTGGCTCACCAGCCGAGAGCATCCGCTAACGGCACGCGTGATGGCGAACCGCGTGTGGAGACATCTTTTTGGCGCGGGCATCGTCCGCACCGTGGATAACTTCGGCTTCAGTGGCGAGCGCCCGAGTCATCCTGAGTTGCTCGATCATCTCGCCATTCGATTCATGGACAGCGGCTGGTCGGTGAAGGCGCTGATCAAAGAGATCGTGATGTCGAAAACATACCGGCAGGCTTCCACCCGCCGTGCCGATGTTTTTGATCAAGATCCCGACAACCGTCTGCTCTCACACGCGAACAAGCGCCGCCTCGATGCCGAGGTGATCCGTGATGCGATGCTCGGCGTGTCTGGCACGCTGGATATAACACGCCGCGCCGGATCACTGGTCGCGGAGTTGGATGGGCAATCCGTGTCGCTCATCGGATTCAACACGAAATTGCCATCCGACCTCGACAGCTCAAAGCACCGCTCAATCTACCTGCCCGTGATGCGCGATCATTTGCCCGATGTTCTGGAGCAGTTTGATGTAGCGAATCCAAATCTCGTCACCGGTGATCGCGACGTGACCAACGTGCCGCTTCAGGCTCTGTATTTAATGAACGGCCCCTTCGTGCAAGAGCAGGCTGCTGCACTGGCGAAACGTATTCAATCAGCACCGAATCGTATCCAGCTCGCGTTTGAACTCTGCTTCAATCGCCTGCCAGACGCGCAAGAGACCTCATTGGCAGAAACCTTCCTCCGTAACTCTTCTGGAGATGAATCCAAGCTCTTAGCGGCGTTTTGCCAGTCGCTACTGTGCAGCGCAGAGTTTCGTTTTGCGGACTAAAAACTATGAAAATGATCCATTCACGTCGCGACATACTCACCTCGATGTCCTCAGGCGTCGGTTGGCTCGCCTTCGCAGCTCTAGCTCAAGCCCGCAGTGGGCTGGCCGCCAGAGAGCCGCACTTCGCACCTCGGGCGAAGCGGGTGATCTTTCTCACGATGCGCGGCGGGCCGTCGCATGTGGATCTTTTTGATTACAAGCCGGAGCTGATCGCACGAAATGGCAAGACGGCGAGCTTGGGCCGTGATTCATCGGGCGCGAAGCTGTTTGGACCGGTGCATCCCTTTGCACAATTTGGGGAGTCGGGGCAGTGGATGACGACACTTTATCCGAAGCTGGCGAAGCACGCGGATGAGCTATGTATCATCAATTCAATGCACACGGATTTACCAAATCATGCGCAGGCTTTTGGGCAGATGCACACGGGCAGCTTTCAGTTTGCGCGACCTTCGATTGGCGCCTGGACGCTTTATGGACTGGGCACGGAGAATGAGAATCTGCCGGGCTTCATCACGCTGAATCCACCAGCAGACAATGGTGGCGCGCAGAATAATGGGAGTGCGTTTTTACCAGCGATTTGTCAGGGCACGCGGATCGGCGGATCGCAGTTGCCGGAATTGTATGCCGCGCTGCTGAAGAAGGACGTAGCGCCTGGTCCGCCGATGAAAAATATCGTGAGCGCGGTGCCGCGTGAGTTGCAGCGCGCACAGTTGGATCTCATTCGCGGTCTGAATGAGCGCAAGATGGAGCGGGAAGGTGTGCAGCCTGAGATCGAGGGAGCGATCGCATCCTTTGAACTGGCGTTTCGTATGCAGAGCGAGATTCCCGATGTTCTGGATCTGCGTAGCGAGCCAGATCACATCCTGAAGCTCTACGGCATCGGCCAGGGGAAAGATCAGTTTGCGCGGCAGTGCCTGCTGGCACGGCGCATGGCCGAAGCAGGTGTGCGCTTCATCGAGATTGCCTCGCCAGGCCACTGGGATCATCACAATCGACTGCGTGAGCTGTTGTCGACGAATTGCGCGGCCACGGATCAGCCAATCGCGGCGCTGCTCACGGATCTGAAAGCACGCGGGATGCTGAAGGACACGCTTGTGGTATGGGCGGGAGAGTTTGGCCGCACGCCCTATGCGCAGAGTGGTGATGGGCGGGATCACAATCACAAAGGTTACAGCATTTGGATGGCTGGTGGCGGTGTGAAGGGCGGCCTAAGGTATGGCGCGACAGATGAGGTCGGCTATAAGGCCGAGCTGAACCCGATGCACATCCACGACTGGCACGCGACGATTCTGCATCTACTGGGTCTAGACCACACGAAGCTCACCTTTAACTACGGTGGTCGGAATTTCCGCCTGACAAATGTGAACGGTGAAGTGGCGAAAGGAATTTTCGCCTGATCTAATTGGACTAACAAGCAAACCCAACCGTGATGTGCAGCATGTCGCCACTTTTACCAGTGCGACGGCTGATGTTATGGACGCAGTCGATACGGATGGGGCCAAAGGGTAGGTGATAGCTGAAACGATCGCCGATGTTAGTATCCGTTTTTACCCGTCGATTAGGAGCCGCCAGCATGGTGCGCAGCTTGGGTTCACCGACTTCGAGGCAGAGTGTGTCTAGACTGATCATGAAAGTAACTATGTTTGATTCATATTTTGCTCAGACTTCATGCTTTTACTTTGACAAAAGTTTATGCGGGCATTTGTGATAAACTCAATGTCATCACCTGCGCCCTCCTCATATCGACCAGACATCGACGGTCTTCGAGGAATTGCTGTGCTCATGGTGGTCTTATTCCATGCTCACATCTCCTTTCGTGGTGGCTACATAGGAGTAGATATCTTTTTTGTCATCTCAGGCTATTTGATCACGCTGCTGATGATGCGGGATTTAGAGGCAGATACATTCAGTCTGGCAGATTTTTGGGAGCGCAGATTTCGGCGTATTTTCCCGGCATTGGCGATCATGATTTTAGTGACCGTTGGCCTCGGTTTCATGGTGCTTTTGCCGGAAGCGCTCATTAACCTGGCTGACTCACTGCAGGCTCAGACCGTATTTCTTTCGAATCTATTTTTTTGGAATGATTCTGGTGACTACTTCGCGGGACCTGCTGAAGAAAAAGCGTTGCTTCATACTTGGTCATTGGCCGTCGAGGAACAGTTTTATATCGTCATGCCATTGCTGTGCTTGTTGATTCGTTGGAAATGGAAATCACGAAGTCATGGGCTAAGTCTGCGGGAACTTTCGTTTCGTGTTTTTAACGCACTATTGATATTGAGCTTCATCCTAGCGGTCGCAGTGACTTGGATAGATGCTCACACGGCTTTTTATTGGTTACCTACTCGCACCTGGGAGTTGATGATGGGTTCCAGTCTCGCCTGCCTGCCCATTGGGAAATGGCACTTAAACGACAAGCCAAGAGTGATCATCTCCTGGATTGCTTTACTGACTATTTTGATCGTTGGCTGGGTTTATAATAAGCGGACTATTTTCCCCGGTCTTGCCGCTGCACCACCATGCCTAGCCACAGCCTTTCTCATTTGGGCAGGGCATCCAAATTTTGCACAAACCAAAGTATCAAAGTTGTTGGGATCTAAGGCGCTTGTCAGAATCGGGCTGGCCTCTTATTCATTTTACCTTTGGCATTGGCCAATTCTGGCATTCATGAATTATCTGAATCCAGGCCACACAGACAATATCAGTAAATCTATCAGAGTCGGCCTGATGCTAATTGTGTTTCTTGTAGCATTA
>JAPLUM010000199.1 GCA_026397605.1 Verrucomicrobiota bacterium
ATGACCGATATCGATTACCGACGCTTTTTCTTCCGGCCATGCAGGATGGCGCGGGCTTTGTCTTCTTCGTCGAGAACGGTGGTGTATTTATAAGTGAAGCCTTCGAGCTTCCGGCGCTCGATCTTCTGGCTGATGAGGCGCTCGATGCTGGCGACGTAGGGCAGCTCTTCGGCGGAGAACATGGTGTAGGCATCGCCTTCTTTTTGGGCGCGTCCGGTGCGGCCGATGCGGTGCACGTAGTCCTCAGAGTTTTCAGGGACCATGTAGTTGATCACATGGGTCACGCCGCTCACATCCAGACCACGCGCGGCAAGGTCGGTGGCCACGATGACTTCAAACTCGCCACTGCGGAAACCTTTGAGCGCACGCTCGCGCTCAGTTTGACGGATGTCGGAGTGCATCACGGCTACCTTGTATTTACCTTCTTCCTGGAGAGCTCCATAGACCTGATCTGCCTGCGCTTTTGTGCGGGTAAAGATCATGAGGCTTTCGAAGTGGGTTTTGGCAAGGATACCAAGCAGTAACTCCTGACGCTGATCGCTGGCCACAGGATACATGTAATGACTGACGGTCTCTGCTGGGGAGAAACGGATGCCGACTTCGACAGTAGCGGGCTCTGTGAGGGCAAATTCAGCCAAGCTCTTGATTTGCGGCGGCATGGTGGCCGAGAAGAACAGAGTCTGACGCGTTTTCGGAGTGCGTTCGACGATGCGCCGAACATCAGGGAGGAAACCCATGTCGAGCATGCGATCCACTTCGTCAAGGATCAGCACGTCGATGTCATTGAGATTGGCGGTTCCATCCTGCATGAAATCAAGCAGACGCCCTGGTGTAGCAACGACGATGTCCACGCCTTTTTGCAAGCCTTTGCGCTGCTTGTCGTAGCCGACGCCACCATGGACGAGCAGGACGCGCAAACCGGTGTGCTTGCCGTATTTTTCAAACTGTTCCACGACCTGGGCAGCGAGCTCACGTGTGGGCTCTAGCACGAGGCAGCGGAATTTCCCCGGGGCTCCGAGGCGGCTCAGCGTTGGTAGCGCAAAGGCAGCGGTTTTGCCTGTGCCAGTCTGGGAGGCACCGATGACGTCTTTTAAATTCAGAATGATCGGGATGGAGCGTTCCTGAATGGTGGTGGGTTTTTCATAACCACTTTCACGGATGGCAGCGAGCACTGAGTCGGCGAGGCCGAGGATTTGGAAAGCTTCTGGAAAGGGGCCTTCTGGAACTGGAGGAGCCGGCGGTGGCGGCTCGGGTGCGTAGTTTTCGCGCACAGGAGCGTCTTCACTGCGATCTCGGCCTGGGCCGCGCTCGTTACGTCCACCGCGGCCAGCTCCGCGCTGCGGACGATCTTCACGGGGTGGTCCATCACGACGCGGACGATCAGAACTAGGCGCTCCATCACGGCGTGGGCGGTCCTCACGTGGTGGTCCATCACGCCGTGGGCGATCTTCGCTCGGCGGTCCTTCGCGGCGGGGGCGATCAGGGCGCGGTTCACGCTGAGGGCGGTCTTCCCGTGGGCCTCTTGTGTGGGGAAACATTTTGGCCACATGATGCTCGGTCTCAGCCTTGGATCGTGGTGCAGGGGCAGATTTCTTTTCACCCAGCCCGATGGCTTTTTTCAGGCCCGCTTTCAGGCGGCCTAATAGGGAGGTTTTCTTTTTTGGCTCTGGGGATCTTGATTCAGTCACAAGCGTACGGGGTATGGGGTCAGTCAGGCGCGATGTATCGGCCACGATGCGAGGGAATGCAAATGCCACGCGAAGGACAGGATTTCAGGCGGCTTTGTTTACGCTGCCTTGGTGGAGCATAGCGGGTTCGAACCGCTGACCTCCTGCATGCCATGCAGGCGCTCTACCAACTGAGCTAATGCCCCGGAAAAGAAAACCGGCTCCCCTGTTGAGGGGAGCCGGAGACTAGCGACTTGTTCTGTTTTGACAAGCCAAATTTATTCAATTTTCAGCTTATTTGCTTTTGCTGGAGCCTTTGCTCTTGGCAGCAGGGGCATCTGTGGCAGCTGCTGGAGCGGCAGGATCAGCCTTCTTTTTGCTGTCGTAGATTTTCTTGGCTTCGGTAACGTCTTCAGCCTTCATTTTGGCCTTGAGTTCATCACGATATTTGACAGCGACTTCAGCTTTCTGGGATGCGTCAACGGCAAGGTCGGCATAGGCAAGAGCACGGGCCATGTTTGGCACAGCTTTGTTATCCTTGATGTTAGCCAAGCCGCGCTCATTGAGGCTGGCCAGGCGCAGCATAGCGAGAGGCACACCTGCTTCAGAAGCGGCTTCGTATTGAAGAGCTGCTGCCGCTGGGTTAGCGCGACCAAGGCCAGCTCCGGTTTCAAACATTTGGCCAAGGGCGATCTGAGCAGGTGCGAAACCACCTGAGGCAGCGCGGTCAAACCATGCCATAGCAGCCACGATGTCCTGGGAGGTGCCAGTACCTTGCTGATACAGACCAGCGAGGCGGAACTGAGCCTGAGGCACGCCAGAGGTGGCGGCTTTCAAGAGGAAGGCAAAAGCCTTGATTGGGTCTTTGTCCACGACTGTGCCAGTTTCATAATAGACACCGACATTGTAGAAGGCTGAAGCTTGGCCGTTTTGAGCAGCGAGGCGGTAGAGGTCGAGAGCGCTTTTGGCGTTCTGTTGAACGACAACCTCAGCTTTTTCGCCTTCACCTTCTTTGATACCTGCTTCGAAGAAGTTACCCAGGCGGAAGAGGGCTTCACCGTCATTGGCATTTGCTGCCTTGGTGTAGTAATCGACGGCTTTCTTGATGCTCTTCGTGTTGCCACCGAGACCATTTTCATAGATGGCACCAAGGAGACGATTGGCAGCTGCAAAGCCAGTGGCGGCTGCATCTTCAAACATCTTCATGGCTGCTGCTGGGTCTTTGGTGACCAGAGCCTTGGTGGTTTCAGTCGCGGTATCGCCATCAAAAAGACGTGCGGCATAAGTGCTCATAGCCACGGCATTTTTCTGCTCGGTAGCTTTGATCAGGTAGTCGAGAGACTTCTGAGCATCGACAGCCAATCCAGGAACACCTGCGGCATAGAGCTGGCTGAGGCCAAGGGTGGACTCACCGTCACCAGCGACGCTGCCTTTTTCAAGCAGGGTCTTGGCTTTCTCCACGCTTTGGTTGATGCCCACATTTGGAGCGCCAGAGACATAAAGATTGGCAAGGAGGCGACGGGCAACTTTGTTGTCTGCTGCTTCAGCTTCTTCGATCAGTTTGACGGCTTCTTTGGCCTTCTCTTGATCTTGTGGGGCTGCCTGGAGGAGAACTTGAGCGAGTTCTACTTTGGCAAGCACTTGGCCTTGAGCGGCTGCTTTGCGGTAGAGGTCCACAGCTTCGTTGACGTTGCTGTTGCTCAGCACACCCCAATGGGCCAGTGCGTATTGAGCGTCTTTGTCACCGGCTTTGGCCAGTTCATTGACTTTCGCGAGTGCGTCGTTGAATGATTTATTGACGTCAGGTCCAGTGGTCTTGTCCTGAGCTGCTTTTTGAGCAGCGGCTTGGTCTGAGGCAAGAGCTTCAAGAACTTTGTTGAGTTCTGCGCTTGTCCCTGGCATTTCGGCGGTATCAAGACCAGCGACTGCGACCATGGCGGCGAGTTTAACTTTGAGTGCGGTTAGTAACATATGGGGTTGGATGAGTGGACTCTGATTGACCCGACAAATCGGGCGAGCGTTCATTTTTTCCGTTTTATGGCCAATAAATCAAGACTTAACCGCTATTTTTATGAAATTCTCACAATTGGGAGATAGCCTAACTAAGAGCGATGATCGTGATTTTTGTCGTCAGACACTCACGCTGAATCTCGTCGAAGCCAAGTAATAGCGTCTTTCCAGCCTCTACGGCGATGAGGTCAACCCCTGCAGAAGCGGCATTTCGGATGGTATCAGGGCCGATGACTGGAACATCAAATCTCATGTCTTGGTTAGGTTTAGATACCTTAACCATGGTGGCACCGCCACGTCCCATGGCACCGCCACGCTTCACGGCCTCATTGGTTCCTTCAAAGGCTTCGACCGCTAAAACGGTGCCGTTTTTGACAACGACCGTCTGTCCAATGTCGAGTCGGCTGCTTTCTTTAGCGATATTAAAGCCATACTGCGCATCTTCCCAGCGGCGCTTTTTAATCTGTGGTCCCATGACGTGGCCTGTGGCTGGCATGAGATGCTCTAGAAAAGTGGTCGCTGGTAATAAAGAGATACCGTCTTTGGCCAGTTCATCAGCAATGCCTCCAAAGAGTGTCTCGGCATTGCGCTGTTTCAATCGCGCCAACATCATGAGCAGTCGCAGGTCAGGTCGTAGATCAAAGAGGTTCTTGGGTGCGATCTGGCCGACCATGACGACCTGCTGAATTTGCTGCTTTTTAAAGAAGGCGATCATCTTGCCGAGTTGCCCCACGCGGAACCACTCGATGGCATCGACTTGCTTTTCTAGCTCGGGCTTAGTCTCATTCAAAAAGGCTGCGGCGACGAGGCGCTGAACTCCAGCCTTCCGCGCTGCGGCGATGAAGGTCTCAGGGTAAATGCCGTTCCCGGCGATGAGGGCGATGGAGGTCAGATCGACAGACATGAATGCTGCGCGCATGGAACACGGGACAGGCCTGTAGGCAAGGCAGGGAATCAGGAAAGCAAAGTGCCTGATTTCCTTTTGCATCCAAATCAGGCGCGAGAACGAATCAATCCACGTCGTTTGGGACTATCTATCCCCAAGCCAATCCAACACACCTCCATGAAACACACCATGCGTCTATTTACCGCCATCCTTGCCGGAATCTTCGGCAGCGCCAACGCCGGAGAAGGCGAAAAAGTCAACTACGCAGCCCCAGAGGTCTCGGGCATCAATCAAGACGGAGTGATCGTGAACTTCGCCGATGTCTATAAGAAAGGCCCGACCGTGGTCTTCTTCTATCCCAAGGCCAACACGCCAGGCTGCACAAAGCAGGCCTGCTCACTTCGTGACGCCTTTGCAGATCTGACCAAAGAGGGTGTGCAGGTTCTCGGTGTGTCTTTTGATAAGCCTGAGGCGCAAAAGAAATTCAAGGCTGACTTCACCCTGCCTTATGACCTCATCGCTGACCCTGATGGGAAAGTGGTCGAAGCGTTTAAAGTAGAGAAAATCGCCAAAGGGTTGCTCAATCTAGCCAGCCGCCAGTGTTTCCTCGTGAAGGATGGCAAAGTCGTCTGGCAGGACAAGAAAGCATCCACCGCTGAGCAAGCCGCTGATATTAAGCGTGTTCTCGGTGAGCTGAAGTGAGAAGTGCTATCGGACTTTAGCCGGTTAACGCCGCTTCGCGGAATAAAGCCTCGAACTATAACTGTGGCGAAGGTCGTCAGAAGTAGTTTCAGGCTTCACCCTGGCACCATATCTTTACGGACTAAAGTCCGGGACTACTTCTGACTCATGCCCGCTCCATGTCGCAATCACCTCGCCAATCCGCGGGTATCCGCTAGCTTGGCACCAGTGATAATCATGCCCGTTTGAGACGTGCGATTCAGATTTGCAGCAATCAGATCGGCTCCCGTGAAGTCAGCACCTTCGAGATTGGCACCTTCGAGGTTGGCTCCAGAAAGGTCGGCTCCTTGCAGATTGGCGTGGCTGAGATTGGAGTTACGCAGGGAGACACCACCGAGGTCGGCTCCGCTGAGATTGGCTCCGCTGAGATTAGCACTGTCTAGATTGGCCCCACTAAAGTCTGCATCGGTGAGATTTGTGCCTGCCAGATTGGCTTTGGTCATGGTTGCTCCGACCAGATGCACCTTGGTGAGATTGAGATCGTTGAGCATGGCTCCTGCGAGGTTCATGCCGGTTTCGTCGATCTTACGTCCACTTCGGCCTTCGGAATCTAACCAGAGGGTGTGTGCGAGTATTTTTTCTGTCGTGATGCTAGCCATAAGTCAGATAGTGGAGGGAACTTGGATCATGGCAAACGAAGTTACGTGTAACCATCATGCATTAATGAGGTGAAAATGTGTACATAAGGAGCTTAAATGGATAGGCTGAGGCTTTCTTGATCGTATGAGTCGGCATGTCAGACTCCCGTCGTTCCTTTTTGAAGCACGCCACACTTGCCGCTAGTGCCATTGCATTTCCTGCGGTGGTGAAATCCGCCAATGCAAATTCTAAACTCCAAGTCGTCTCGGTCGGTGCGGATGGCATGGCTTTTAGCGACATCAAAAACATCGGCGCTCATGCGGAAGTTCAATATGTTGGCTTTTGCGATATCGATAGCTCCCGTTTTGGGAAAGTGGATGCTGAATTCCCAGGCATTGCCCATTTTACCGATTATCGGGAGATGTTTGCCAAGCTGGCAGACAAATTTGATGCGGTAAACATCGGCATTCCTGATCATATGCATGCCAAAGTAGCCATCGATGCTATGCGCCGAGGTAAGCATGTTTATTGTCAAAAGCCTTTGGCCCACACCGTCTGGGAGGCTCGGCAAATGCGCTTAGAGGCTGCCAAGGCCAAGGTTGTGACCCAAATGGGAAATCAGATCCACTCAGCTTTGGAGTATCGACTCGGCACCCGACTGATCAAGGAAGGTGCCATTGGGAAAGTCAAAGAGGTACAATCCTGGGTATCGGTCACAGGCAATGAGCGTAACAAACGGTTAGCGCCTGCTGCTAGTTCCAAAGTGCCGAGTCATGTGAACTGGGATCTCTGGCTGGGTGTCGCACCAAAGCGGGCCTATGCCCCCTGCTATCATCCCTTTGTGTGGCGGGATTGGCAGGACTTTGGCGGCGGTGCGCTGGGCGACTTCGGTTGTCATATCCTTGATCCTGTTTTCACCGCCCTTGATCTGAATGCACCGATTCAGATCACCGCCGAAAACAGTGGTATCAACGAACACATCTGGCCGACATCCCAGCAGATCGAATACATCTTCCCGGGCAATGAACGCATCGCAGGGCAGACCCTGAAAGTCACCTGGACGGACGGCGGCCTGCGCCCCGACCGAAAACTGGCACAGATGCCGGATAATCTCGATCTGCCAAAGAGCGGTTCTCTTTTCATCGGTGAAGCAGGCAATCTCGTTCTGGCTCATGTCGCTGGACCAAGGCTCTATCCGCTGGATAAATTTACCGGCTTCAAATACCCCAAAGAGCAAGGCCTCAGCCACTGGCACCGCTGGGTAGATGCCTGCCGAGGTGGTGAAAAAACCAGCGACGGCTTTGACTACGCCGGTCCACTCTCAGAAACCGTGCAGCTAGGCAACGTGGCAACTCGACTGGCCATCGGCGAGATAGATCAACGCACCGGACGGCCCCTCAGTCCCAAGACCCTCGAGTGGGACACGAAAGCCTTCGCTTTTAAAAACAACCCCAACGCCGACAAACTGCTCGCAAAGTCTTACCGCAAAGGCTGGGCGATTTAGTTGGGAATGGCTATGGAGTTTGCAGAATTCTGGAACTTAGCATTTGCAGCTAAATAAAGTCTGTTTAGCACCAACCCCAATGCTTCAATAAAAACCCAAGCTACAGAGATGGCTAGCCAATTGCGCGAAGCAATCATGGCATAAGTATGACCATCAATATAGATGCGATCAGTGGTCGGCATGAAGCTCGTGCCAGTCATAGTAAATGTCTGAATTTCTGGCGTCCAGACAGTAGTGCCGCTAGTCGTGAAATAGGGCTGGAGCAACGTCAGAAGTACTCCAATAGCCAAACAGTAAAACCAGCGACGATAGGGCAGCTCTAATCCATGGCTGATTGTTGCTTTTGGTAATGCTGCAGTGATTGGATTCTTTTTCATCAAGAGTGATAGCGAAAGGTTATTTGAATCACTCAACTAGTTCATAAAATTTCCGTCGTGAAATCAATGATATTCTTTGTATCTTAGGCGTGTCCGGCCGTTGCTTTCTGCTGAGAAGCATACCGCCAGCCAGCGAATCCAAGGGAAAGGCAGCCGACAAAAAAGACGACTTCGTCAATCCAAAACTTGTCATCAATGCTACTACAAAGACACGTATGGCTTTCAGCAACTGGGAGAATTGCAGCGAAAAAAGCCAAGCCCAAAGGAATGAGAAACCACCGAAAAAGTCTGCTGCTCAATGATTCCTGGCTAACGCTGGCGACTGAAGCAAAGCCAAAAGCGAGAGCGATAGTTCCAAGGACACCTGACAAGGGTTGTTCAGGAAGGCAGTCTTTTAAGCACTCTGTGATCCCCGGCAGTTTTGAAAGCCCCTCTAAATTCCCATGATTCATGGAACATTCCCATATTCTCAAAGGTAAATGTAACGCAAAATAACACAGCGCTAGGAAGAGCAGTGAGAAGACCATCTCAGTCCAAAAGAGCATTTGAGTTCGCTTGGCTTGGTGCATCTGGCAAGAATCACCCCAGGCCGGACTGAAAGCAATCCTCGTTGTGCTGTGGGTATGAACTTGAAAGCTTAAAGGCAGACAAGACTTTTATGCTCCGACCAACATCCTTGCAGGGTTTTCCAGGCAGTCTTTGATGCGGATGAGGAAGGTGACGGCTTCTTTGCCATCGACGACGCGGTGGTCGTAGCTGAGGGCAAGGTACATCATCGGCCGGATCTCCACTTTGCCATCTATGGCGACGGGGCGCTGCTGGATAGTGTGCATGCCAAGGATGGCGCTTTGCGGTGGATTGATGATCGGCGTACTCAGGAGGCTGCCATAGACCCCGCCATTGGAGGTGAAGACGCCACCGGTGAGGTCGGGTAGAGAGATTTTGCCTTCTTTGGCCTTCGCCGCGTAAGCTAGGATGTCTTTTTCGATCTCGGCAAAGGTCTTCTGGTCGGTGTCGCGGAGGACAGGCACAATCAGGCCTTTTTCGGTTCCAACGGCGACGCCGATGTCATAAAAATGCTGTTGGACGATCTCGTCACCTTCGACGCGGACATTGATCTGAGGCACAGCTTTGAGGGCCTCAACGACTGCTTTAACAAAGAAGGACATGAAGCCAAGCTTCACACCGTGGGTTTTGACAAAGCTGTCCTGGAGCTTGGAGCGCAGGGCCATGACGTTGCTCATGTCACACTCATTGAAGGTGGTGAGGATGGCGGCGTTTTGCTGGGCGCTGACGAGCTGATCGGCGATCTTCCGGCGCAGCGGGGTCATTTTCTTGCGCGTGGTGCGTCCTTCAGGCTTGGCTGGGGCAGGCGCGGGGGCGGGTGCTGGAGCAGCTTTGGGGGCAGGTGCTGGGGCTGGAACTGCAGCTTCAACTGGTGCGGCGGCTTTCGGAGCTTCTACAGTAGGAGCAGGACTGGGTGCTGGTGCGGGGGCTGAAGCTGGGGCAGTAGCACCTTCGGCGATGCTGCCGACGATCCCACCGACTTCGACGTCATCACCTTCTTTGCGGGCAATGGTGAGCGTACCAGTGAATTCGGCAGTCACTTCAGCAGCGACTTTATCGGTCTCCAGAGTGAGCAGAACGTCACCCACTTTGACGGCATCGCCATCTTTGAAGTGCCATTTGGAGATTTGACCTCCGGCGACGGATTCGCCGAGTGCGGGGATTTTGATGTCAGCCATGATCGTTGGGGGAAGGATTCTTTTTACAGGAATTAAATGTTGATTGCGAACTACACGCTAAAGGCGTTTTCGACCAGATTCTCTTGTTCGAGCACGTGGATAGCTTTCGATCCAGCGGCGGGGCTGGAGCTGCGCTCGCGGCCTGCGTAGCGGAGTTTGTGATTGGAGAGTTCTTCCAAGCGTGGACGGATGTAATAGAAGGCTCCCATGTTGCGTGGCTCTTCCTGGCACCAGATCCATTTCTTTTGGGCTCGTGGATACTTAGCGACGATCTCTTTCAGCATCTCGTAGTTTAACGGGTAAAGCTGTTCGATGCGGATGATGGCGGCATTTTTGATCTGGTGCTCTTCGCGGAATTCGAGCAGGTCGTAATAGACTTTTCCACTGCAAAGAATGAGGCGGGTGATGCGCTCTGGGGCGGCGAGCAGATGCTCGTCATCCAGCACTTCTCTAAAGGTGGTGCCTTCAGCCATGTCGCTAAGTTTAGAGACACACTTCGGATGACGCAGCAGGCTTTTCGGCGTCATGACGATGAGCGGCTTGCGCGTGCCGCGCTTCACCTGGCGGCGGAGTGCGTGGTAATATTGGGCAGGGGTGGTGAAGTTGCAGACCTGCCAGTTAC
>JAPLUM010000618.1 GCA_026397605.1 Verrucomicrobiota bacterium
CCTCCGGGATGCACTGCCCCTGGCCGACGGCACGACCACACCGACCACCAGCCCCAGAGATTCTGGCAGTTTGGAGTTAAAGAAATCTCCGTGATTGGCTGGAAGAACCCTGCATAAAAACACTTCCAAATGTCGCCTTACATGCTTTTAAAGCGCGACTGAAAAGAGGCACTGACGGGCAGGGATTCTGAATG
This sequence comes from Verrucomicrobiota bacterium, assembly GCA_026397605.1. Classification (GTDB taxonomy): domain Bacteria; phylum Verrucomicrobiota; class Verrucomicrobiia; order Verrucomicrobiales; family Verrucomicrobiaceae; genus Prosthecobacter. The sequence goes on from JAPLUM010000618.1 coordinate 195, forward strand.
CCCACGCAACTTGGCATGGAAATGTCCCAGCGCGTCTTTTTGCACCCGCTCAATGACACTCGCACGGACGATGATGCTGCGGTGGATTTGCCAAAAGGTTTCGGGATCTAGCTGGGAAATGAGATCCTTCAGTGGCGTGCGCATCACGGCTACGTCCTTGGCGGAGACGACTCTGACATACTTGTCCTGCGCTTGAAAAAAGAGCACGTCATCAATGGGAAACATTTTAACCGTATCACCAAGACTGGCGGTGACCCATTTGAGGCTAGTTTGACTCTGACGAGCACGCAGGCCCACATCCAGCGCTTCAAGCAATTGATGCAAATCGGCTCTCGCCGGTTGGGTGAGGCGCTGCCGCACACGGGCAATGGTTTGCAGTAGGCGCTCTGGTGTCACGGGCTTCAGCAAGTAATCCGCAGCTCCTGTTTCAAAGGCAGCAACAGCGTACTCGTCGTAAGCCGTGACAAAGACGATGTGTGCCCCCAGTTGAGCTGCGGCGCGGGCGACTTTGATGCCGCTGAGTCCGGGCATTCGGATGTCGAGAAAGACGACCTGGGGCAGCTTTTCTTGCAGGGCTTCCAGTGCTGACAGTCCATCTTCACATTCAGCCACAAGCTGAAGCTCCGGCCAGTGCTCACGGAGCAGTCGAGCTAGGCTTTCGCGCTGAGCGGGTTCGTCTTCGGCGATCAGGGCCGTAGGATTCATGCGGGCAAAGGAAGAGTGATTTCAGCCATGGTGCCGCCTTCTGGACGACTGGCAACAGTGAGCCTAGCGCGGCTCTGATATCGAAGCAGCAATTGCTCACGAATATTCGCCAAACCAACTCCGCTTTGCAGTCCATCTCGTAGGCCCAGTCCATCATCCAGCACAGCCACGCGCAATTCTCGGCCATGACGCTGAGCGCGGATGATCAGGGTGCTAGGGCCAGGCTTTGGCTCCATGCCGTGCTTGATGGCATTTTCTACCAAGGAAAGCAGCATGAGCGGTGGGAAGTCGATGCTGTGGAGCTCCGCTGGCACATGCATTTCAAACTTCAATCGATCCCCCATGCGCACCTGCATCACAGCAAGATAGCTGCTGCAGATGTCGAGCTGCTGGCCAAGAGTGGAGGCTCCGCCTTCACGCATTTTGGGCAGTGTCGCGCGGAGGTGATCTGCCAGAGCATCCAGCACTTTTTCAGCCTGTGCGCTGTCTTCACGGATAAGCGGGCGGATGGCAGCGAGTGTATTAAATAGAAAATGGGGCTCGATCTGCGCCTGCAGCACGCTGAGCTGCATGTCAGACTGAAGCGCATGACGTGCCCACCAGCGGCGCCGCTCTGAAAAATAACCGAGGCAGGCCAAACCACCTCCGCAGCCAAAGTAGATGAACAGAGCACCGAGATTGGCGAGCCTTAGTGTGGCTTCTTCTAGCTGGCTGATCCGTCGTTCGGCGGCAGGCACAGGCTCTTCTGCAATCTGAGTTCCGATGTTACCGGAGGCCCAGGCGTCTGAAAACATTGCGATGATGAAGCCAAGAATGATGGCCGCGACAATGGCTAAGCCTTCACGCTTGATTCCACGATGCCGCACCCATGAGGCCAGTAATGGCCCGCCATTAAACATAATCAAAAAGCCCGCGATGAAGTAGCCAGTGCTAGCGAGATTGTTTGCTGTTGGCGTCTTGACCGCCATATGCGCGATGAAAGAAAGAAGACCATAAAGCACAACCGCAATACCCGTGCTCCAGAAACGCCCTTTGAGCCATGGCACGCTGAAGACGGGATACTTCCGATAACGCAATGGACCCCATGTCATGCCGACGACGAGATCGGCAGGTAGTGGCTGGTTTAGTGAGAGGTTCATTGTTCAGCTTATTTGACGTTGAATATACTTTCAGGAGCCAGGGCGTTGTTATTGATCAAGACCACCACAAGCCGGTTCGACTCAGGTCTGGAGGACAGCCAGGATCGATAGCCACCCGTGCCGCCATTATGCCAATAACCATCGATCCCACCTACGTTGAGGATTTGCAGACAGAGGCCCACATTGCCAGCGTCTCTAGGCTTTTCGATCTGCTCGATGAGGCTTTTTATAGGCGATTCAGATGGGCGTGAGAGTGCCTGTGCTAGGATCATTAAATCAGCCGCTGTGGAGTAAAGTGCCCCACAACCAGCCAGAGACTTAAAGTGCCAGTTCTTTGTTTTAGCAGCGTCTGAATAGGGGGGAGCAAGTCGGCGCTTTTGTTGAGCATCCAGAGTCACTCGAGTATCCTTCATTCCCAGCGGCCCAGTGATGTGTTCGAGGACGAGTTGCTCCCAGCTTTTGTCATACAACCGAGCTAGAAGATCACCCAGCAATCCGACGCCAAGGTTAGAATATTCTGAGGCAAAGGGTGGTGCATGAGCCAGAGTGGCTTTAGCTAGGGAGTTATCTAAAAGCCGACGATCATAGTGCACATAGGGATCAGCAGGATCAGCATTCGTAAGTAGATCATCTGGCAGCCGCGGCAGCCCGCTCGTGTGAGTGGCCAGTTGCTCCAGCGTGATCGCAGCCACATGAGGACTGGCAAAGCGCTGCTTCTTTCCCATGACTTCCTGGAGCGTACTATCCAGTCTCACCGTTCCCCGATCCACGGCCTGAGCTAGCAGCAGGCCCGTAAAGACTTTAGAGATGGAGCCAATTTCAAAGAGGATCTTTTCTGGCGGCACATCTTTAACATCTGCTTTACCCGCGAGACTATAGACTGGAGCCTCATTACCCGACTGCTCAGCGCAGACGATGCACCCTTTGGGTAGCTTTTCAGCAGAGATGCGGGCTTGTTCCACGAGTGTCAGTGATTGGGCTGAGAGTGAGCTGGCCGCGATGAGGTAAAGAAGTGTTTTCATGTCGAAGGTTTTTTTGAGTGCGCTTCAATCATGGCGGCATGAATTCAAACCTGCTGGGGATTGTGACAAAACAAGGGTTTTCGCCGATAAGCAGGAAGATTTAAGGAGTGAATGAAGCTCCGAGCTTGTAGCCTGAGTGATTCTAGCAATCATCCGCGTACCATCCTCTCCCATTATGTCCACGACCCGCCGCTCTGCCGCTGAAGCTTATGAAAAGACCAATACCCGCATTTTTCCGAGTTCGGGAGCCGCGGCCAAGGAACTGGCAGCAGAGGTGCGCAAGCTGATCGAGGAACGCGCCAAGCAGAGTAAACATGTCGTGCTGGGCATGGCGACAGGATCGACGCCAGTGCCGTTTTATCGTGAGCTGATCCGCCTACATAAAGAAGAAAAACTGAGTTTTAAAAACGTCATCACTTTCAATCTAGACGAATACTACGGCCTAGGCGCTGATCATCCTGAAAGCTATGCGCGCTTCATGGCAGATCAGATCTTTGATCACATCGATATCCCCAAAGAGAACATCAACATCCCCAGCGGCAAGGTAACCAGTGATCAGGTTTTTGCTCACTGCCGTGACTATGAGGAAAAGATCGACTCCCTCGGCGGGATCGATCTTCAAATACTCGGGATCGGACGCACGGGCCACATCGGGTTCAATGAACCAGGCTCCAGCCGTGACTCTCTCACGCGTCGTATCACACTGGACCGTGTCACACGGCAGGATGCCGCCGCTGACTTCCGAGGTGAGGAAAATGTGCCGCACTTTGCCATCACGATGGGGGTAGGCACGATCCTGCGCGGAAAGAAGCTGGTGCTGATGGCCTGGGGAGATAATAAGGCCGACATGGTGGCCAAAGCCGTGGAAGGCCCGATGACAGAAGCCATCTCGGCCTCCTTCCTGCAGGGACATGCGGATGCGCATTTTTACATCGACACCGGTGCCTCACGCGAGCTGACCCGCATCAAGCTGCCATGGTTGGTTGGCCCCGTTTCCTGGACGCCACGCGAGACGCGCCGAGCTGTCTGCTGGCAGGCATTCCAGACCAAGCGCCCGGTTTTAAAGCTCATCGACGAGCATTACAATGAGCACGGCCTGAGTGATCTACTCAGTGAGCAAGGCCCAGCTTATCAGCTTAACATCCGCATCTTTAATCAGATGCAGCACACCATCACTGGCTGGCCAGGTGGCAAGCCCAATGAAGATGACACCTATCGCCCCGAGCGCGCCAGCCCGTATCCCAAGCGCTGCCTGGTTCTCAGTCCAGAGCCACAGGATGCCGTCGTCGCCATGGGCAGCACCATCGAACGACTCGGTGAACAAGGTAATGATGTTCACATCGTGGCCATGACCTCTGGCAACCTTCGTGTCTCTGACAGCGAGGCCGATAAATTTGCCGGCACCCTGCAGGAGCTAGCCGGTGTGGTGGAAAACCCGGCAGCATGGGGCCCACAAACCGCCTATGCACGCGAGGCCCTCCGACTACTCGAAGAAAAAGGTGAGTTTGGTGAAGATCCGCCCCTGATTCGTCAACTCAAAGCGCTTATCCTTCGTGGTGAATTGCGTGATGCAGCTCATGCCTGCAGCGTGTCCACAGAGCGTGTCGTCTTCATGGATTTGCCCTTCTATGAGCAGGGACGTTACCGCCGATTCAAAAGCACCGAAGCAGATGTGGAAGCACTGGTAGAACTCTTGCGCGAACATAAACCGCATCAAATCTATGCCACGGGTGATGCCGCAGATCCGAGCAGTGTCTCTGGTCTCTGCTTCAAAGTCCTCTCTGCCGCCCTCAAAGTCTGCGCGGCTGAGGAGTGGGCCGCCAATTGCAGCATATGGCTGTATCGCGGCAAAGAAAAAGCCCTGGAGCCTCATGAAATCGACATGGCCATCCCACTGAGTCCGATGCAGCTGGAGCGCAAAGCCCGCGCACTGTCACGCTATGGTTCATTGTCATCACTGGAGCTAGCCTCGCCAGAGTCGAATCGCCAAAATGCCCGCAACTACGATGCCCTGGGGTTAGCCGAGTACGAGGCCATCGAGTGCTTCCAAAAATGGCGTCGGGCCTAATCATCACCTGTCATTTGATACGCGCATCTTGGGGTCCTTGTCATAGCGGCGCTAGAATCAACGTTTAGTGAGTTATGACTCATTCTTGGTTGATCTGTATCACCGCATTCCTTGTTTCATCAGTTATGGCCGATGAAGGAGCTGTCCTGTTTCAAAATGTCTGTGCCCAGTGCCATGGAGGCAAAGGAGAAGGCAAGGAGGACATCCGCGCACCATCCATTGCGAATCTGCCGCAGTGGTATGTGACGACTCAGGTTACCAATTTTCATGATGGCAAACGCGGTAGCGATACGAAAGCCGATCCTCAGGGTGCCCTGATGGCCTCTATCGCCAAGGCGCTGCAGCCCGAG
>JAPLUM010000555.1 GCA_026397605.1 Verrucomicrobiota bacterium
ATGGTCAAAATCAGCCGATGCTGAGTGCTGGCTCCAATTTGGTCCTGCGGGCTGTTTCGGATACGTATGGCGGCGTTCGCAGCACGGAGACTGAGGCGATGTCAGAGAGTCTGGCGAAGTGTTTGTCCCAGCTCGTGAGCAGTGAGGAGCTGTTTCATGCGCATGTTTGCAACCCGGCTGGTCAGCCCTTGGAATTCGTCGAAGAACCACTGCGCTGGGAGCTGGCTCAGCCGATGGGGAAGGCGAGTGATTATGCGCTGAAGCTGGTGAATGAACGTGGCATGGTGCCGCCGCCACCCATCTCTATTCTACCGGGGAATCCTCTGCGGTATGTGACGGCTGACTTGGTCTATACGCTGCCTTATTGGCCTTTTGGTAAGGATCGCGTGAGCTGGCCAGTGATGATCCCAGCGGATGCAATCGAGTCGCGGGAAGGTGTCAGTGCGCTGGGTAAGCTCGGTGTGGCGGTGCCTGAGCGACTGGCTGGAAAGGTGCGCTTAGTGAAGGCTGCGGTGGAGGTGCGCTGCAAGGTGGTCCGGTTGGCTGGCAGGACCAGTGATTATTTGCACGTGTCAGGGAAGGCTACCTTTGGCGGTTATCAGGAGGCGAGTGACTGGAATGGTATGGCCTGGCAGGCTGCGTATTCATCCCGCTCACCGGCTAAGGAAGTGCCTGATGAGTTGATCCAGATGGATAAGTCTGCCCTGCCCGTGGCGGTGGCTTGGTTGAGGCAGATGCCGATGAAAGTGGCTTCTCATGCGGAGAATCGAATCTGGATCGAGCAACGCATTGTCGGTAAAGATTGGCCGGAGCAGTTTTTGGCCTGGTTATCTCGTCGGCCCATGGATGTGACGGTCGTGCTGGATAAAGAGCTGGCTACTCTCAAAGAGGGCCGCGTGGCAGGGCAGGTGAGGCTGGATGTGGAGGAGTCCAAGACTGGCATGGACTGGTTTGATCTCAGTGTGGCTCTTGAAGTGACGGACACGACCCTGACTGCGGATGAGATTGCCCTGCTCATGAAGTCCAAAGGCAAGTGGGTGAAGCTTTCGAACAAGGGCTGGCGCAAGCTGGAGTTTGATCTCACGGAGGCGCAGCAAAAGGAACTGGCGGATCTGGGGCTGGCGGTGAATGATTTTGATGGCAGCAAGCAGAAGTTGCATGCTCTGCAGCTCGGCGGATTAACCAAAGGCTCGTCCTTACTGCCTGCGGAGCGCGCTGAGCAGGTGCAGCGGCGTGTGGAGGACATTCAGACGCGGATCACGCCTGATTTGCCAAAGGCGATCACCGCGACACTGCGGCCTTATCAGCTGACGGGTTTTCATTTTCTAGCGTACCTCACGGCGAATGGTTTTGGCGGTGTGTTGGCGGATGACATGGGGCTTGGTAAAACCTTGCAGACACTGTCCTGGATTGCCTGGCTGCGGGCTGAGAAAAAGGTAAAGGAGCCGATGCTCGTCATTTGTCCCAAGTCGGTCCAGGATAACTGGCGCGCTGAGGTGAAGCGGTTTTGTCCCAAATTGAAGGTGGAAGTCTGGAGTCGTGATACTGCTGGGAAGATAGGCCTGAAAGGTGAGGTGGATCTGTTGGTGATTCATTACCCGCAGCTACGCATTCATGAGGAAGCTCTGTGTGCGATCACCTGGGGTGCGGTGATCCTGGATGAGGCTCAGGCGATCAAGAACCCGACGGCACAAAGCACGAAGGCCGCTTGTGCTCTGAAGGCTCATCATCGCTTAGCGCTCACGGGCACTCCGATTGAGAATCGACTTTTAGATCTTTGGTCCATCTTTGCTTTCGCCATGCCGGGCGTGCTTGGGAATCGGGCATCATTCACGCGGAATTTTGATGGCAAAGAAGATCCCTTGGCGCGTCGGCGCCTGGCAGCTAGGACGCGTCCCTTTTTGCTGCGTCGGACCAAGAAGGAAGTGGCCAGTGACCTGCCGGACCGCGTGGAAGAAGATCTCATCATCGAGATGGAAGGCACTCAGGCCAAGCTTTACCAAGCCGAGATCAAGCGTGCTCGGGCGCAGCTTTTGAAGGCAGAAACGAATCAGCAGTTGGACAAGCTGCGCTTTAACATTCTGACGAGTCTGCTGCGTCTGCGCCAGATTTGCTGTCACCCGCGTCTGCTGGGTATGGATGCCACAGCAACTCAGACAAAGGGTAAAAAGAAAAAATCAGGTGAGGATCAGCCATCGACAGACAGTGCCAAAGTCAGTGCGCTCATGGAGCTGATCGAGCAGCTGACGGAGGAGGGGCAGAAGGTGTTGGTCTTCTCCCAATTCGTGGAGATGCTGGAGATCATTGAGGAGGAGATTTCAGCGCGCCAGTGGCATAGCTTTAAACTCACTGGCCAGACGGAGGATCGCGGTGCCTTGGTGCAGGAGTTTCAGGAGTATGAAGGGCCTGCCACATTCCTGATCAGCCTGAAGGCAGGTGGTTTTGGATTGAATCTCACGGCCGCGAGTTATGTGGTGCTGTTTGATCCGTGGTGGAATCCGGCGGTGGAAGCTCAGGCGATTGATCGCACGCATCGCATCGGTCAAAAGCAGACGGTGTTTGCGTATCGGTTGCTGATCAAAGACAGCATCGAAGAGAAAATCCGCCTGTTGCAGAAGAAGAAGGGAGACATCGCCAATGACATTCTTGGCGAAGAGAATTTCGCGCAGGCGCTGACGCTGAATGACTTCAGTTTCCTGCTGGGCGAGTGAGGCTGAGCTGTGACGGTGCACCGTTAGTGATGCCGTCAAAGAAGACGAGGATCTCAAGATTGGTTTGGCTTTCTTCAAGGATGAGGAGGCCTTCTGCCTTGCCGTCTTCGGGGGTGGGGATGCGGCCCACGGGGGTCACTTTTCCTTCTGGACCCGACCAATGCTGAAGCGTGTAGCCCTCAGGTGTGATATCGCCGCCAGTCGATCCAGCGATGAAAAGAAAACCGTCTTTGACCTTCACGAGATCACGAATGCCTAGGCCCGATCCAAGCGGAATCGGATGGGTGCGGTGGGTTGTTTTCGTTGGATTGGCAAACAGGTCCTCTGCTTTAACTTCGACGATGAAGGCTTGCCCGTTTTGATTCGGTGAGCGCAGGCCAAAGTAGAGTTGGCCATGACTTTCAGTGAGTCCTTCAATATCCAGACCGTCTTTGTCAGATGGTTTGCCTAGAGAGGCTTTCAGTAAATCGTCGGATTGAAGGATCGGCAGCAGGCTGGTGATGCGGATGGCCTGTGTTTTGATCTGATTTGTTTGAGGATCAACGGGCAGATGAAAGACATGCAGGCGATCCGGCTGCACTTTGCCGTTCTTACGGGAGACGCTGTGGGAGCCTGTGGCATAGTAACACTGGCCTTCTGTAGAGGCGATGATGGCTTCGAGATCGAGTTCTTTGCCATCGTCAGGGAGTAGCGTGATGGGGTCAGAGACACGAATCGTTTGTCCTTTCAGATCTAGCTGAAAAGGCTGCACAGAGCGGGTTTCATCACTGACGAGCAGGCCATGCCCAGGGCTGAGTGTGGCAGCACCACTGATACTTGCTGATTCTTCGATCTCTCCAGCGATGGTCCATTTTTGAGTCGAGGCCTGGATCTGCCAAGTGTCTGCAGATGCAGGATGAAAGCTGACTAGACAAGCAAAGACCAGCGTCAAGAACAAGGACGGTCTAACATTCATCATTAAGGCTCCTTGGCTAGACTGAGGGCACGCTCAATGCGGATGCCGAGGGCTTTTTCCAGGGTGATGACTGCCTCTTGATAAGCAGAGAGGGCAGAGAGCCGGCTGATCTGCATCTGTTGGGCTAGGTCCTTAAACTCATGCTGAATGCGTTTGCTCTTGATCAGGTCATCCACACCAGTGGCGGCCATTTCGGAGTCTTTGAGAGATTGTTTCATGTCGGCCTGGATCTCATTCAGATCTTTGTCGTGGCTTTTCAGTTGAGCTTCCGATGTGGCCAAGAGTTTGACGGCTTGCTGGACCTCGGTGTGGATGATGCCTTTTTGCATCTCGATCTTGGTCTCTAAAGATTGGCTGGCGGCTTCATGCACTTTGTGCTGTTTGTTAAACCCGATCCAGTCCCAGAGCGGGATGGAGACACCGACTCGGGCAAACCATTCTTCCTCGTTGGTTGTCCTGCGGTGATTGTCAGTATTTGTGTAGCCGAGGTCGATGAAGGTAGCGGCTGGGATTCGGCGGGATTTGACCTCGGCCAACTGAGCGCGGGCGACGGTGAGTCGTGCCTGATCACTTAAAACATCACTGCGATACAGCATGGCGATGCTGGTAAGATACTCGATATCGAGGAGGGCTGGGTCGGTGATGAGCCGTGACTGCACGGTGGTGTCGATACGGCCCGGATCTTCAAGGCCACAATAAACGGCAAGTTCATCGCGCAGGGCGAGGGTGGAACTCTCCAGGACACGGATGTCAGAGAGTGTCTGGTAAACCTTGGCACGTGCTGCGGCTAGATCTAGGCCGATGCTGGGTGTTTTTCTTTCTTCCAACCAGTCGCGGTAAGTCTCATAACCTGATTTGCGGCTTTTTTGCAGATCCAGTTTGGCCTGAAGAATGGCTAGGTCTGCAAAGGAACGGCGTACTTGGCGGACGAGTTCGTCCTCCCCAGCGTAATATTGGGCTTCCGCCAGTGTGATCTCGGCTGCGGCGCGTTGGATTTTAGCTCGGCGCTCCCAGGGATGTGGAACGGCAAAGCGGAAGAGCACGGCTTTACTGACGGACGCGTCCTCCGCATAGCTCAGCCGCATCTCAGGATTGGTGAGGTCATGCGCTGCCCGTTTCAGGGCGATGGCGGTATTGGCTGCGCCGCGTAGTGCCTCTAGATCTGGCCGTTTGGAAATGGCCATGAGCGTGAGATCGCGCTCGCCGATCTTGCCCGATTTTGGCACCATGGTGGCAATGGTCTTTGCTGAGGGGATGGGCGTGCCTTGGCGCTCAAGAACGGCTTTGCTCGGCGCAGGTTTCGGCGGTTCTGCGGCTGAGGTAATGCCGTGAAGCAGCAGGGTGATGGCAAAGCAGGCTCGCATGATCGGGGATTACAAAGCTGGCTTTGGATCCGTGCTGGCTCGGATGACGAGGCTGACTAATTCTCCTGGTCTAAGCTTTAGATTAGACGGCAGGGAGATTTGGATTGGCAAACCTACCTCTGGGGTTGGGCTCGGATGCAATGCTGGATTCAAGATCGGCTCAAAATGAACTCCGACTTGGGTAACGGCGGCTTTGCCAACGAGTCGGCTACGTCCCTGAGTGCGCACTTCCACTTCCTGGCCGATGGCTGGTTCTAGGGGGAAGGGCTGGCGAAGGTAGCCGGTGATGCTTTCTGGTTTCACTGAAGTCAGCAGGACTAGGGGTTCACCAGCGACGACGTTTTCGCCGACATTGCGCAGCACTTCAGTCACCATGCCGTCGATAGGCGCGCGAAGTTGGATGACTTCTTGGCTGCTGGAGATTTTACGGACGCGCTCCTCGAAGCCGCCGATGGTTTTCCGCCAAGTTTCCGTGGTGGATTCTGTGGTGGGCTTGATGCCGAGGCGGAGTTCGTCAATACGTTTGCCGAGGGTGTTGACGAGGTTTTGGCGCTCGGTCACTTCGGCATCCGCAGCTTCTTTTGCCAGCTGGGCTTCTTGTTGGTACTTGCCGACAGGACTTGACTCTGTGCTGATGCCCTGGGTCATCTCCAAGTTAGCAGCTGCTCTTTTGGCTGTGGCGATAGATGTCGCTAGATTGACCTTCTCGACGAGCCAATCCAACTGTAGGCGCTCGAAGTCCATGCTTTCCCGGCGCTTGGAATCTTCACTGCTGGCTTCTGTGCGCATGAGGTTCAGCTCGTTTTGCAACAGATCCAGGGATTGGCGGGGGTCGGTAGAGCGGAGTTCGGCGATGACATCTCCAGCTTTGACCAGGGTCAGTTTCTGCGTGTTGATGCGAGTGACCTCAGCTGCTACTGGACTATTAATACTGGATTTTTGCGTTCTCACTTCACCCATCAGCATGGCTGGCGAGATGGCATCCTGCCAAAGCAGGAGGGTAATGATGGTTGTCAAGCCGAGCACTAGCAGAGGCACGATCTTCGTCTGCAGAAGCTGAAGCCTGCGCGCTAGCGGAATGGGAATGGGTTGGTTATCTGGCCTCATACTTCGGATTCGTTCTCAGCGGCGATGGTGTGAATGCGCTCGACGCCGGGAAGCTCACGCAGTTCTTGAACGAGTTCTTCGACTCTGCTGGGATCACGCATTAGAAGACGGTAGGATAGATCAGTTCCGCCTGTCAGAGAGGTGTGGCGGCTGGCCTGTAAAGCCGTCTGGGTGTGCATTGCTAATAGATTACCGAGTTCTGGTAACTCATGGATCGGTCGTTTCCAGCTCAGATTCAGGATGTAGTCATAGCTCTGACGGGTGCCGAATGAAGTGAACCAGAGATACAAAAAAATGGCCCCAAGAACGAGGCATCCAATAATGGCGGTCGTGAAACGCTGCGTGCCAGCTGCCATTCCGAGGACAATGGCCGCTAGAAGGTAGCTCGTGTCCAAAGTATCCCGTAGCACATTGCGGAAGCGCACAATGGCCAAGACTGCCATTAGGCCAAAAGCGGTGACGATGCTGTTGGATAAGATCATCAGGACAAAAGAAACGATGACAGGCATGACGACCAGCGCTTTGACAAAGGAGCGCGAATAGGAAAGCCCGCTGTGAGTCCGCGTGTAGAGCCACGCGATGCTATGACCACATAGGAAGGCAATGAGCAAAGAAAGCGCTACGATGCGGTAGTCGATTTGGGTAGCGGTGAGGTCGCCTTGGAAAATCTGGTCGAGCATGTTTTAGCTAAGGCAGCGTGGTTTTAGATTTGGTGTGGGTTTAGGGGGGCAGAATCAAAAGAGGTCAAACTGAAGCTTCTAGTACCTATTGCATCATTGAAGAATCTCTGACAGAATTTCTCTGTCCTGCAAAAAATTGTTCGCCGATTAATCGGATACCACCTGCATATTTCGGACCACCTGTCTGCACAAGATTAAACATCCGAATCATTTCCAAGATCCAATTGGGAGCACGGTTGGTGAATTTCAGCTCAAGAACTGCATTATGGCCAAAAACCAGGACAGGATTCTTCATGGCTACGACTAAATTCAGATCAAAGCAGGGCTCTGCACGTACCGCACGGTCGATGGTGACGCGCACGGAATTATCATCCAGACTCTGCCAGGCCTCTCGTTGATAAGAAACCTTGGCTCTGGGAGTGGCAGAAATCTGGTGCATCATTTGACAGAAGCTGGCATGACCGGAGAGGTCCTTGGTCCTTAATAAGCTAGTGTCTCCTGCTAAGACCTCCAATAAAGCACCTCTAGGGACAGTACAGCGGGTCTTTTGGATGATTTCTTTCTGCCTGCGCTTGAGTTCCAGATAAACAGGGGACTCTGGATTTTCGTTATAAAATCGGACACGCAGCTTGAAGCGGTTTCGGTCTCCCTGACGTCCTGCATGATAAGTGTGGAGTTCGGCTGAGTCTAAATAGATGCTGTGAATCCCGTAGGAGTAGTCGTTTGTTTCAGAGGCAAATTCATCCAACCGCAGATGGGAAGATACAAATGACCTAACTGCATGTGTGATAGATTCTGGGACGATGTATTTGAGCTCGTAACGCTGGGCCTGCATGGCTCAGTGTGCATCAAAAAAAGGGTTTTTGTAAAGAATTAGATACTCTTTATGTTTAAAGACTTAGGCTGTCTAAGCCTTTAGAGCCCAGTCTAGCAGCGCTTGGGCATCCCGCCAGACGCCGCCTTCGGTATCATTGAGGATGACGACGATGCGACGTTTGCCATTGCGCTCACCACTGGCCACGAGGCAGTAGCCGGCGGCATTCGTATAACCAGTTTTCATCCCATCGCAGTAGCTGGCAGATTTGAGCACACGATTGGTATTGGCTAGGTCAGTGACTTTACCGCTGGGAAAGACAAATTTGTAGCTTTGGAGTTTCACGATTTTGCGGATCTCGGGCAGCTTATCACAGGCTCGGGCGATGACGCTTAGCTCACGTGCGGTGCTGTAGGGATCGTCTCCGGTGGTGGAGGGCAGGCCATGCGGGTTGACATAGTGGCTGTCTTTCAGGCCTAGTTCAGCGCACTTAGCGTTCATTTTAGCTACAAAGGCCTCCACGCTGCCTGCGTTATCGCTGGCTAGGGCTTGGGCGATGTCATTGGAGCTTTTGACCAGCACCGCGGTCAAAAGCTGGCGGCGAGAGTATTTTTCACCTGCTTTTAGGCCGAGGCGAACGGGTGCACATTGAGTGTCACTTTGCTCTACAGTGATGATTTGATCCAAGTCTCCAGTCTCGACCACGAGCAGTGCTGTGAGCAGTTTTGTGGTGCTGGCAATGGCACCGCGTTTGTCGGGATTTTTTTCAAAGAGCACATCTTCAGAGGCTGGGTCGATGACGATGACGCGGTCAGCGCTGATGCTCGGAATGGGGCCCCGCAGCTTCTTGATTTCAAACTCACGATTCAGCCGCTTGGTCTTTTCGTGCTCCTCGGCGACCTGCTTCTTCTCTAGCTCCACACTTTTCATTTTCGCCAGCAGGTCCAGGCGGTTGCCTTCGAGGATTTGCTTGTCCTTGATGATTTGGGCTTCTCTCTGGATGATGTTGGCCTCCTTGGCATTCACTTCTTCCTCACGCCATTTGATTTTGGCTTCACGCTCGGGGTCTTCACAGCCAGTTAGGGTCAGTGCTGCCAGCAGGGCGAGAGAGATGTTTTTGAGGAAGGTCACGGGAAGCATGAGGTCACAGTTCGGAGAGCATTTGTTTCAGGCTAGCAGCTGGCCACTGACCTGGAGCATTTGACACACCAATGTAGCCGTAATTCAGCAGGCTACCGCATTTTGCAAGCACCAAGCGCGAGACTCTGCCCCAGGGCCCCATGCCCATGCAGGAAAGTCGCAGCCGCTGTGGCTCTGAGGTCAGGGTGATGAGGCGAGTTAAATCGGCAGTCGTATTGATAAAGGTGGCCAGCTTCACGCCGTCCAGCCCAGCTGGCTGAGCAAAGCTAATGGCACCATGTAGGATCTCGTCGGCTGGGGTAGCCTGGAAGTCGTGGAAAGAACCAATGACCTGCACACTGCGAGCATGAGCTTTGTCGATTAGAGGCTTCATTTCCATGGCACTACGCAGCTCGATGTCGATGATGGCAGCGAGGTCCAGTAGCGGCTCGATTAAAGTCATGCGCCCTACGGCATCGATACTGCCTTGGCCTCCTTCTGCAGGGTGGCGTGCGGTGAGGAGGATCGGAGTCATATTTCCGACTAGCGACGCACGGATCGTATCGGCGGACAGATTCAGCGTATCGAGTCTGAGTTCAATGACATCGCAGGTGCTCTCGCGCTCTTTTAGGCTCATGCCTGACCAACAATCCAGCGTTTTGGAATCAGGAATCACCCCCACGGTGAGTGGATGAGTGGAAGAAAGTGGGTTTTTGGTGGAAACAAGTTGTGCCATTGGCTAGGTTTGCTATAATTTTAATAGAAATTAATTAATTTGAGATAATATACATTCGACTATGCTCGGCCGCCGACAGGAAATCAATTTACAGCTTACAGAGTTGTTGGACAGCGCTCTTCTTGGGTTCTGTCTTTGGTTTGCCCATTTTCTGCGCTCGACCCTGGCGCTGTATTTTTGGCCAGACATGATCACGATTCCGCCGATTGAGGAATTGTATTGGGTGATCGCAGTCATTGTGCCGTTGACCCCAGTGGTGCTGGAGTTTCGAGGATTTTACAACCATCTCTTTCACAAGTCGCCAACACAGTTTCTGCGCCAGTTGGCAGAGACCCTCTTTATCATCGGCACCTTGATTGGTGCTCTGGTGATTTTCATGAAATGGAATGTGCCGAGCCGCTCCGTTGTCATCTTGGCCGTCCTCCTTTCCGCCATAGCGCTCTATTTGCGTGAATCTGTGCAGAGAGAGAAGATGCGTCGCAGGCTCATGACAGGAAAGGGGAGAGAGCGTGTCATCGTCGCCGGAGCTGAGGCTGATATCGCGCAGTTCATCGATCAAATGCCAGCCGAGCAGCGCGTCATCACCGAGATCATGGCGCGGATTGACATCACCCAGGAGCCCGTGAGTCAGCTCGTGCAGGCTATGCATGAGCACTCAGTCTCTCGAGTGCTCTTTGCCGCTCAGCATGTGCATTTCAGCAAGATCGAAGAAGCCGTGCAGGCCTGTGAGACGGAAGGTGTGGAGGCCTGGATCGCTGCTGATTTCTTCCAGACCGCCATCGCCCGCCCCACCTTTGATGTCATGGGCGGACGACTCATGCTCGTCTTCCACAGCACCCCGCAGATCTCTTGGGAGCTACTGTTTAAAGACATCCTAGATCGCATTGGAGCCTTTATTTTACTCTTTTGTTCCATGCCCTTTTGGTTCATCGCCATTATCGGCATTCGTTTGGGTTCAAAGGGACCTATTTTCTTCCGTCAAGAGCGCTCAGGTCATTACGGGAAACCTTTCCGCATGTGGAAGTTCCGCACCATGCATGTGAATGCGGAAGCTCAGCGCGCTGAGTTAGAAGCGCTCAACGAGATGGATGGCCCCGTTTTTAAAATCACTGATGATCCCCGCATCTTTGCCTTCGGTCGTTGGCTCAGGAAGATGAGCATTGATGAGCTACCCCAATTACTCAACGTGATCCGTGGAGAAATGAGCCTCGTCGGCCCTCGTCCGCTGCCCGTGTATGAGATTGAAAAGATCGAAAAACACGCCCAGCGCCGCCGTCTCAGCGTGAAGCCAGGCCTCACCTGCCTATGGCAAATCGCCGGTCGTAATGGCATCCGCAACTTCGAAGAATGGGTCGCCCTGGATCTGCAATACATCGATAACTGGTCCCTCTGGCTGGATGCCAAAATTTTGGCACTGACCCTACCCGCAGTCATCCGCGGAGCTGGTGCTTCCTGAGGCTCGTAAAGCTACGGGGCGCACATGATGGCAGCCCCCTTCTTTCAGTTGGCGTTAGCGCAATTGCGTGAGTAGTTCCCGCATTCTTAGCTCGATGTTTAGCAGGCTGGTCTGCACATTGCCGAGCCATTGCTGATCTGTTCCCGGTGTCGCGTGTTGCATGAGCTTGTCCGTAGCATTGAGTGCAGCGCTAAAGAGGGGCAGGGACTGTTCCAGATCGACGACGAGATAGTGCCAGCCAGATCTATTTTCCTCTGAGAACTGGCGAAGAACATGGATCAAATGAGCAGCGAGATCTGCGACTGTCGAGAGCAGCCTGACGACAGCGGGTCGATTACGCACTTCGGTGGTGAAAACGAGCAAACGCTCAAAGCGGCGTAGTTCCTGAGCCAGTGCGATGGACCTTTTCAAAGGATTGCGTGATTCGTCTTTGAGATGCTCGTCTGTTTTTGAGGCTTTCCGCTTGGGCTCATCAAGGTTCAAAAACGGATTCCCCGTCACCTCCGATGGCTCAAAGGGATCCGCCATGCTGGGTGCATGCAGAGCCGAAACGCTATCTTCAGGCGAACTACGCTCACTGAGCAGAAAGTGCTTCCGACGGGCGCGTGCCTGGCGCAGTTGCATCGCTTCCTCTTCGCTGCTGAGTTGCCAGCTTGGCGCGCTAACACGTAAATGCAGATGCCAAGACTGAATGAGAATGCGCTGGCCTTGCTGATTGAACCATTCAAAAAAGAGCAGGTTTTTAAGCCCTTCAGGATCAGCCATTAATTGATTGGTCGAGCGCTTCCGGCGCGGTAATTTAGCCGCACGGTTTGAGGCTGTCATGACACCTGTGAATCCAGTTTGAGTCTGTGTCAGCCAGGCAACGTCGTCCAGATCACCGTTGGGAAGTGGATTGTGAAAATCGACTCTGCAGCCAGCAATATCACGCATAAAATTACCCACTAGCTCGATCCTCATCGGCTGGCTCACACCCGCCAAATGCAGCATTCCAGTCACCAGACCGGGTACTTCATTGGAGAGATAACCACCGAGTAGAGAGGATTCGAGACAAAGTATCATTGTTTATCACAGAATCTAGAATCAGATGCTCATTCGAGCAAGGCCGAACGGGTCATTTTAGTGACAAACATGCAAGATATCTGTCACGCTCTCACATTGACACCCGCAGATCAGCGTGCGAAAAGCGCAATCGCTCATCCACTGATGAAGTATCTTACCATCATCCGTCACGCCAAATCGAGTTGGGACCAGCCCAGTCTTGCGGATCATGATCGTGCCCTGAATGAGCGGGGGCGTCGCGCAGCCCCCGCAGTGGCTAGTTTTTTGCACAAAGCTTATTTGGGGGGAGGGGAAACTCAGGCTCTTTTACCGAAACCTGACCGCCTCATCAGCAGCACCGCTTTGCGTGCACTTGGTACGGCTCAGATAACAAGGGAGGTTCTTGGTATGCCCACGGAATCATTGCTGTTGGAGTCCAAACTCTACTTGGCTGAGCCAAATCAGATTTTAGACATTGTCCGTGGGCTGGATGAGACTTGGAAACACGCCTTCATTTTTGCCCATAATCCAGGTTTGCACGAGTTTGCAGAGCGAATCCTTGCACGTGAACACATTGCCAAGATGCCGACCTGCACTGCTGTCATTATGGCGCTGCCTACGCCGTATTGGGGGCTGGCCGACTGGAATGAGGCGCAGCTGATCGGCTACGTGACTCCCAAATCCCTTGAGCGTCGCTTCCCCGAACTCTATGCGGGAATCTCCCGTGCGGACGGGGAAGATTAGCGACGCTGATATTCTATCTCCGAGGAGATTGGGCAGGTCAGGCCTTCTGCAAAATGGTGAAAACAACCACACCAAGCAGAAGGAAAAAGGCAGCGATGAGCATTCCGGCGATCATAGGATGATCGGAGTAACCGAAAAAGAGTCTCACCGCTAGCAGAAATTTCTCGTTGCAAAAAGTAGGGAAGCTGGCAACTTCGCCACCCCTATGGCAAAAACTTGTTGGCTCGAGCGTCAGAAACGCAAAACTAAAACTGTTGAAAAATACGCGAAGCTCCGTGCTGAGCTGAAGGCAAAAGGCGATTATGTCGGCCTGAGCCTTCTGCCCCGTGACGCCAGCCCTACGCGTCTCACGAACCGCTGCCGCGTGTCCGGCCGTCGTCGCGCTTTCATGCGCCGCTTCGCCATGTCACGTCTTACGTTCCGTGAAATGGCTAGCGCCGGTCTCATCCCTGGAGTCACCAAGTCGAGCTGGTAATACCTGCTCTCCTCGTCCGGGAAAAGTCTTCCCGGATTTGTTCCTTGGGGAGGCATGGACTAATCTGATCTATGCCAACATACTCTTACATTGCCGAAAATCCTGAAGACGGTTGCCCGTCCTGTCGGCGTGGTTTTGATTTGAGGCGGCCCATGGACCGAGCTGCACTCACGCATTGTCCGCTTTGTAAAAAACCGGTCAAGAAGCTGCTAAGCAGTTTCAATATGCCTAAACTCACCAAGCCTCTGTCTGTCTCTGACGCCAAAAAAGCGGGCTTTACCATCCTCGAGAAACGCTGTGATGGGAACTACGAGAAACTGTGATCGCGCCACTGCGCTTAATTCATGACTTTTCTCCTAGCCAACGCCACCGCTGAACTCGTTCACGAGTGGAGCTTCACGCCGAACGAGTTTTTCTGGCAGGCGGTCATTGTGCTGTTGATCGTTTTGCTGAACGCCTTTTTCGTCGCTGCCGAATTTGCGATCGTTAAGGTCCGTGATAGTCAGCTACAGGCCGCTATCGAAGACGGTGTGAAGGGGGCTAAGTTTGCCCAGCACGTCACGCGCAATCTAGATGCCTACCTATCTGCGGGTCAGCTCGGTATTACACTCACCAGTATTGCCTTGGGTATTTTTGGCGAGCCTTTTGTCGCCGTCGTGGTTCAGCCGCTGATGTTTAAAATGGGTGTGGTGAATGAAACGACCATCCGCTGGACCTCCATTGGCATTGCATATGCCGTTGTCACCTACTTGCATGTCGTGTTGGGTGAGCAGACACCCAAGGTGCTGGCTATTCGCAAGTCCCTCCCGACGGCGCTTTTCATCGCCCGCCCCCTGCATCTTTTTTACGTTGTTTTGAGGCCAGCCATTTTTATCCTCAATAGTAGCACGAACTTCTGCCTGCGCTTTCTCTTCCGTATCGAGCCTGTTTCTGAAAGTGAACTGGCCCACTCAGAAGAAGAACTCCGCCACATCGTGGCAGAAAGTCAAAAATCCAAAGAAGTGACCGAGACGGAAAAGGACATTCTTCTGAATGCCTTAGCCCTCAATGATCGCTGTGTGCGGGATGTCATGACTCCGCGTAATCAAGTCGTGTCACTGGATGCGGATGACTCTTTTGAGGCTAATCTTAAAGTGGCCATCGATGCCAAGCACACGCGCTATCCGCTCGTCGAAGGGCACTTGGATCATAGCCTCGGGATGATCCATATCAAAGATCTCATCGCCCTTGTCGGCAAACCGAAACCTGATCTGCGCACCATCCGCCGTGACATCCCTATGGTGCCAGAGATGATGCCGATTGATAAACTGCTGCGCTTTTTCCTCGATAAACATGCTCATTTAGCCCTCGCGGTGGATGAATACGGTGGCGCAGTCGGAGTGGTCACTTTGGATAACGTGCTGGAAGAAATCGTCGGCGTTATCCAGGATGAGTTCGATCATGAGTCCAGTGAGTTCCGCCGCGTGAGCGATGATGAATTCAACGTCGAAGGCACGCTCAACCTCTATGAACTCGTCGAACACGCCGGTCTGGAGATCGAGAGTGATGAAGTTACTTCACAAGGCCCGTGGCTTCATGCCCATGGGGCCTGAGACGCCTCATGCAGGTCTGAAAGCATTCCTCTTTGTTTGTATCGCTTACGCCTTGATCGGAGTCGTCTCAGCCTTGGTCCTGAAGGCCCGTGGATCAAACTTGGCTTTCACCAGCACGGGTATCTCCTGGAGTCTCGTGGCGGGAACTGCTGGTGCCCTTGGTGCTCTGACCCTCGTGCTTGCCCTCGGTGCTGCCGCTCCAATCTATAAAGGTGCCGCCGCTGCTGCTGTGATGCCCATTGTGTTTGCCGGTGCTCCCGTCATCAATACCATCACAGCCATGATCGTCCATCCCCCAGAAGGTGGCTGGTCTAAACTTCCACTGCCTTTCATCGCTGGCTGCATCCTCGCCGTATGCGGTGCGTTCCTGGTCGCCAAATACGCTCCGTCAAATACGGGTGGTGCCCCTGCACCTCAAGGTGCCGCCAAGCATTAATCTTACTGGCGTAGTTTCGCAAAGGTCTCCCCGCCTTTCTTGGCGGCTTCGACATAGTAGGCCAAAGCGTTCATGTGCTTGGTGAATTCTCCAGCGTCGATCTCGTCGCCTTTGAGCCAGTAACCCTCTGGTTCTTGGGCTTTCAGAGCACCGTTGACTTTTCCTGCGACTCCTTTGGCTTTACTGGTCCAGCTTTTTTCGGTCGTCGGATTGGCGCGCTTGCTGAGCAGCTCTTCGCGGGGCAGTTGCGTTTGCTGAAGCAGCTTGTCGATGTCGTCATCCATGCCTTCAAGCTTAAAGCCGTAGTGGGTAGGCATGTTGGCGTCGCTGTAGGTCAGTTCATAAGTGTCTTTGACACAGTAGAGCGGCTTGTTGGTTTGCAGCTCGTAAAAGCGGGCATAGGTGCCGTCTGGAAGGCGGGATCTCTTATACCAAGTAAAAGCGGCGGGTAGCGGCTTCAGGAACTTTTCATCGCCACTGACAACGTAAAGCGTGTGCAGGGTCTCCATGGCGCTGAGGGTTTCACCACCGGTGACACATGGCGGCTCGAACTTACGCGCCCAGACAGGCTGCATCTCAAAGTTGTACTGCTGAGCCCAGCCTGTTTGTGGCTCAGGCATTTGGGCTGAGATCAGGAAATCGCCTGTCTTTTTGGCTGCGGCCATGAAGCGCTCGTCTTTGCTTAACTCATGAGCACGCAGCAAGAGCTGCACGATCTTTTCGATGTTGCCATCATTCAGCGTGTAAAAGTGGCTGTATTTTTCTTTGGGAAACGTGCGCGGCCAGGTGGCTGGATAGCTAGCTTTGAGCACAGGCTTGGTCGCATCAGCAGGGGCATTGAATTGCTGGGGCCAGCCACCATTCGGGTATTGAGCACCGAGCAGGCTGTCTAAACCAAACGTGAGGCAGTCTTTCAGGGCTTGGTTGTCCTTTGACTCTGGCAGGTAAGCCAGCTCGAGCAAAAAGAGCAACGCTGACTGGGTCTTGTTGTCGTCCAGGGTGCTGCTATTACGCTTCTTCTCTTTGCTGGCGGCACCTGCTGGGGCATCCGAATGAAGGAGGTATTTTCGCTTTCCTTCTTCGGAGAAATCAAAGTCGCTATCCCAGCCACCGCTCGCTAACTGGCACTCAATTAATGCTTGGGCAGCAGCGCGTGCAGCTTCCAGAAATTCTGCGTCTCCTGTGGCTTGAAAAGCTTTTAGGCAGGCCATGCCGACCGTGGTGGTGCCGGGCGGCTGGATGGAAATGAGCGTCTTCCCCTCATGCCCTTCGACCTTTGCAGTGCTGAGGTCTTTCGACCAAGCGGAAGCATAGCCTCCGTGAAATGCCAGCTTCGTGGTGTAGAAGCTGGTGGCCTTTTTCATCGCCTGCGTGACGATAGCAGGATCAGGCAGTGAATCAGCGGCGAAGGCTGCAATGGGGACGAGGAAGGCTAGCGCGAGTTTCATGGAGAAGGATCTGATGATACCCTCAAACTCCGGTGGAGTCGATCATCAGAGGCCTTCAAAAGAAGGTCCAATTTACTCACAAACCAGCAGCTCGGCGGGCGTCATTCAGCTGACGAATGAAACGTCCGCGTTCGCCGCTACTATCACTGCCTTTGCTCTTTTCTGCTAGATCCAGGATGAGCTGGTGATTGAGATTTGGGCTCTGATGGTCACCATTGAGCAGCATGCCGAGGCCGATCACGGCGGACTCAAACAGATAATCTTCGCGTGCAGTCTGCCAGGTAGCGCCACGATCCACGACATTCAGCTTGGATTCATCAAAGGGGCCCACGGTCTGTGTGGTGAAGCGGGCCTGATCCAGGGTGATTGTGGCGATTGTCTTGCCTAGTGTATTGAGGTCATTAGCGGCTGGTTGAAACTCATACCAGACCACTTGGGTGCCAGCGCTGCGTATTTCGGATGCAGGTAAATGGCGCTCAGTCAGGCGGCGGAACTCACGCACATTTCGGCGATCAAAGTTCACGTCCAGAGGATAGCTCGTGGAGGCGGTGGCTGCTGGCTGATCTGCTGGCAGCAGGATGGTCACGCGCAGGAGTCGTGTGCTCGGATTCCAAGGGCAGGAGGTCGTCTCAGTTTTCCATGAATGGATATAGATTCCCTGAGCCTGTTTTTTCTCTTCGATTTTGGGTGCTGGGCCTTTCAAGGGTGAGGCAAACTGTTCCTTGTCCTTGCCTTTGACGGGCAGAGGACGGATGTCAGCCGGTTTGATGGAAAAACGGTCCGCCGTTTGTTGGTTC
>JAPLUM010000483.1 GCA_026397605.1 Verrucomicrobiota bacterium
GTCATTGAAATGAAGAGACGGAGGTGAAGTGCTTTGCCCTAACCCAGCTAACTGAAAAGACTTTAGCAATGTAATAATGCCCCATACTCTGCGAAACCAAGAACTTTGGCTATCGTACGAAAGTCCAATAGCGCCATTTCAAAAAACGCAAATCAAGGCTTCCAGCGTGGCGTATCCGACTAAAGTTCTAGAACTTTAGTCCAATACCGCGATTCGCAGATCGGGTCCATGATCGAGTCGTCACTCACAACAACGACCCCTCATCATGAAACTCAAAAACCTCATCACCACCCTCGCACTGAGCCTGCTCAGTCTCTCCGCCGCACATGCGGCGGCCCCCATCAATGATAGCGCGGCCAAGGCCATCGAAGTCACCTCCAACTACAAGCTGATGCCTGTCGTTAATCTCTCCACGGCCAGCGCCGCCACCACCGATCCGCTACTCAGCGGCGTCAGCGCGGGCAAGACCGTCTGGTATCGGCTACCACACACGGCGAACACACCATGGACCTTTTGGACGCTGACCATCACCAGCACAACGGGCGTCGGCAGCGCGGTCGTCTATACTCAAGAGGATGTGGACAACCCGTTGACCTCGCTCGCCAATCCTACCTCCGTTAGCTTCGCAGCGGCGCAGGGTGTAACCCTGTCTTTTAATGCGGATGTTGGGGATGCACGGCCTCGGTTGCTCATGCTAGCGGGTACGGGCAGCGTGCAGTTGACCGTGCGCTCCGCGTTCACAAGCCGCGATTTCGTTGCCAGCGCATTTGAACTCACGGGCAACAAAGGCACCCTTGCTGACATCAGCACGAAAAATGGCACCGTCACTGCAGACGAACCCGCTGTACCTAATGGTCTCACGATCTCGAATACCGTCTGGTTCAAATGGACACCTGCCTTCAATGGCACTGCTGCCGTGGACACGAACTTTAGTGTTCTGAATGAGCTCGATGGCCCCACAAGCTTCAGCTATGCGACCCCCCATAACACGGTGGTCGCGGTTTACCGTTACCTTAGCAGTGGACTGGCCCCGATCTCAGCAGACGACGACGGTGGTTATTCCAGCAATAGCCGCGTCGTATTTGTCGCGACCAGCGGCTTCACCTATTACATCTGTGTGGGCACCAAGCCCGGCACCACGCCTGGCAACTTTGATCTCAACTACTACCAGGCAAACTCCGGCGGTGAGATTTCCTTCAGGGGCGATTGGGAGCTTCCTTTTGATCTGGGTGGGTTCAGCGAGGCAAAGAGTCCATGCTACTTCAAAGTTGTACGCCGCTACGCTGGCAATTTCACCGCTTCGGCTACGCTCGCGACCGATCCGGCCAACAGCACAGCCACCGCCGGCTCGGACTATCAGGCATTCAATATCTCCGCCGCGTTTGCCAATCCCAGTGACGGGACAGACAATGAGGCCTGGCTGCTTTGGAACCCAGTGACCATTGTGAACGACAACGCCTCTGAAAGTGCTGAGCGCGTTGGACTAAAGCTCTCAGCCCCCGTGAATGCAGTGCTGGGGTCCGAGCAAAACGCCTACATCAATATCGTGGATGACGAGCCAACTCCGTCACAAAACTCCGATTACTTTAGCGTTAAGTACGGCGTGGTTCGCATCAAAGAAGACGCTAGCATCACCAACACGAATGAATTAATCGGCAACAATGCGGCCTCAGCCTATGCCACCATCTCTCCCACGTTTACGGGCACAGCTTCAGGCAATGATTTCGTCGTCAATGCCAACCCGCTTTATGTGAATCAAGATCGCCTCACGATCGATATCAACGCCTACAACGATGACGTGTTCGAAGCCGATGAGACGGCCGAAGTACGTCTGGCTGTTCCTGGCAATCCATCGTTTACTGTGATCATCGAAGATGACGATGCCTTCATTCCCTCTGTGGGTAAGCTCGTCGCCGGGCTCAGGTATGGGGGCGGTGTGCGGATGGCCCAGTGCTACGCCACCATCAGTGCTAAGGGCGTCATCTCGGGCAAGCTGACCATGATCGGGCAGACGATGCCCTTTGTCGCCACCCTGGATCGTCGCGGCAAAGCCTCGGTCTTGATCGTGCCGAAAGGTCGCCCATCGCTCCATCTCTCCATCGCCGCGCAGGATGCCACCGGTGGGTTTAAGCTGTCGCTCTTTGATAGCGCCACGAACACTGCGGATACCGTGGGCGCTGTGCTGCAAAACTACATCGCCGTGCTCAATCCATGCCCTGAGGCCGGACGCTACACGCTCGCGGGATCGTCGGGAACCGCAGGCGTAAGCACCACGGTTCTAGTCACCACGAAAGGCACAGCGACCTTGGTCGGACGCCTCTTTGACGGCACCGCATTCACCACGGCTGGCTATGTCGATGGTGAGGGCAAGCTGTGTGCCGTGGCTAGCGTATTCGCTGGCCAAGGTTGCG
>JAPLUM010000284.1 GCA_026397605.1 Verrucomicrobiota bacterium
ATGGCACCAGGGCCAAAGAGCTGACTCCACTGATATTGCAGCTGGCTCGGCAGTCCGTCATCTGTGGCTGTGGACTCTAGCATCAGACCGTTGCCGGCATTGATGATGGTGGACTTGCTGGCTGGGCTGCTGATAAAGACACCTGGTGGCAGGTCGTCGTCGATGATGGTCACATTGGCAACAGAGGGTGAACCGACGAGGTAGGATGCTGCCGCGCTAATCGAGACGACGACCTCTTCACTGCCCTCGGTGGTGCTGTCCTGGGTGACCGTGAGGGGGATCGTGATGCTGCTTATGCCGACGCCGAAGGTGCGTGTGGTGGCGATGGTCGTGTAGTCCGTCCCACCCGTGGCGGTGCCGGAGAGGCTGATGTTGACGTTCACACTGCTGGTGATCGGACCCGTGCGTGTGAGGGTAAACTCACCCGGATCTCCCGCCTGCTCAGAAGCGATGGCATCTGTGGCGGTGATGGTGATGGTGTTCACGTCATCGTCTTCAATGGTGACGGTGGCACTGCTGGGGCTGCCGACGTTGTAGCCGCTGCCTGAGGTGACTGTCAAAATGACGGTCTCATTGGCTTCATTGGCGGTGTTTTGCAGCGGAGCTACGGTTACGGTCTTGCTGGCCTCTCCTATGTCGAAGGTGATCGTTCCCGGCGTGGTGATCGCCGTGTAGTCCGAGCCACTGGTAGCGGTTCCACTGCGAGTGAAATTGACCGTTAAGCTTGAGTCAATTCCGCTATTACGGCTAAAGGTGAAGGTGCCGGTGTCCCCAGCTTCATTGGCGGTCGCATCTGTCGCGGCGATCGTGACGATGGGGGTATCATTGTCGAGGATGGAAAAGATGTGCGTGCTGCTGGTGCTCAGCGCGGCATTGGCGGCATTGCTGAGAGTGAGTTGCACGGTCTCGGTGCTCTCCACGAGTAGGTCGTCGATTAGAGGCAGAGATAGGGTTTTAAAGGTCTCACCAGGAGCAAAGGTGAGCGTGCCGCTGATGTCTGTGAAGTCCGTGTCACCACCTGTAGCCGTGCCTGCTGTGCTGGTGTAGTCCACGGTGACGGCAGCGCTGGCGGGATCACTCAAAGTCACTGCGATTTGAGCAGGAGAAGCATTTTCCAGTCCACTGGAGGCCGCGCCGGTGAAGCCCAGTGATGGTAGCAGAGCGGTGGGAGCGTCGTCATCCAAAATGGCATAGGTGAAAGTGTTCGGAGCGCCCAAAAGCGAACGGTGAGGATAGCGCAGCATGACAGTGACGAATTCAAGCGGCTCTGGCAGAAGGTCATTCGTGACGTTGAGGGTGATGTTTTTCGTCTGCTCTCCCGCAGCGAAAGTAAGCGTGCCAGGCGTGAGCGAGTAGTCCACGCTGAGGCCTTCACCACTGCTCACGGCAGATAGCCGAGCGCGATACTCAGGAGCGGAGGCCGCAGCACCTGCGACCATGCCATACCAAAGCGCACGGGCGCGGTAGCTGGAGGTCTCACGAACCATGAGGCCTGCCTGTGCGGTAGCAGCACCACCTGTGATATTATTGAGCCGAGCAGTGAGGGTGAAGTCACCCGAGACACTGGCCGCAGCCATGTGGCCTTCATCCTCTGAGGAGGCCGCCGTGGGCATGATGCCCGCACCAGAGGCGGTGATGGTCCAGGTGCCGCCGCTTTCTGTCACGCTGCCAGGTTCATTGACAAAACCGATGGTGCGACCAGTCAGCGTGCCGCCTGTGCTGAGGGTGATATTGTCAAAGCTGGCCTGAGTAAGCAGCCCATCACTGCGCGCTGATGCGGCGAGTCCGACGAGGCAGAGTGAACTTAGCGGAATGGACTGCGCAGAGCCAGCGACTGTCCAGGTGCTGCCGTTTGAAGATGTGGAGGAGGTGAAAAGATTACCCACCCGCTGAAGCCTGAGCCAGCGTGGTTTGCTGTAGGTTGGCTGAGACTGCACAGCGCCGGCATTGCTGGCAGTCGTTGTCCTGAAGCTAGCACGGTGAGATCCAAAGCCTGTTTCTGCAAAGCAGCTCATGTGGCGAACGTTGGTCGCTGTGGATTCACGAATGGCCACGCCGGCTTTAATTGAAGAGCTATTTCCATTCATGCCAAGCACTCGGGCTGTGACAGTGCAGTTGTTGGAGTCTAATATAGGAAAATAAATCATCCGCCCACCGTCCGAAGTACTGCCGGTGGAGATGTCAGGGCCACCAGCGATGATGTTATAAAGGCCAGCCGACTCTGTCTGTCCACCTGCTGGGTTCTGGGTGCCGATTGCGCTGCTGGTTAGCGTGCCTGCGCTGCCGCCGGAATCCAGTCCTGTGACGTTGAGACTATCCACTTGGATGTTGGCCAAGATTCCATTGCTTCCTGACGTCACGTAGATGCCTGCTAAGTAACTTGCTGAAGGCATAGAAATCGTCTGCGTAGTGCCGAGCTGGGTGTAAGTGACGCCGTCAAGGGATCTCCAAGCGGAAAAGCTATTTCCAGAACGAATCACCCGCACCCAGGTTCCTGCAAGGAAGGTGGGCGTTCGCGGACCTGTCTCCAAAAGGTAATCCACAGTTTCGGTGCCTACTGCCGGACTGCTGAGGGTGACGGGGATGTTCACTGTGGTCGTGCTTTCACTGCCGCTGCCGCCAGTGGAGGCAAAGCTCACAGCCTGCGTGCCTGCATCATCATCGGTGATGTAGATCGTGGCATCGGGACCGCGTGAGTAGCTGCCGGCGCTTAGACTGAGGGTGGCGGTTTCTGTGCCTTCAAAGATGGTGTCGCCAATGGTATTGAAGCTGATGTCCACACCCGGCGCACCGTCGGGGATGGTGGCAGTGCCTGTGAGGTTGGTGCTCGTATAGTCGGCACCACTGGTGGCGGTGCCGGTCATGGTGTAATTCACGGTCAGTGCTCCTGTGGTGCTGCCAGTGCGCGAGAGGAAGAACTTTAGCGTGGTGGTCGTCGAAGACTCAGAGACTGAATGCGCAGCACCTGTGGTGATCTGCGGATCCACGAAAACGGTGGGCTGTTCATCATCGCGGATGAATAGCGTTGCAGACTTGCTCATATTCCAGAGGGAATAATTCGTGTTGGCATCGAGTGTGAGTATCACCGTTTCCATGTCTTCGACGTCGCTGTCATCGACCACAGGGACGGAGATGTTGGTGGTTACCGTGCCACCAGTGAGCGCCATCGTGGCTGTGCCAGAAAGGGCCGTGAAGTCGGTGCCCGAAGTGGCGGTTCCGGTCACGGTGTAATTGACCGTCAATGAGCCACTGCCGCCCTTCGCGGTGATGCGGAACTGCCCATTCGTGGAGGGCTCCGCAGCGATGCCACCAATGGAGGTGACCTCCAGCAGAGGTTTGTCTGTGCTCAGGTCAGAGATCGTCACGGTGCCGCTGGCGCTAGTGCCGGATCGGTAGGCGTCGTTGCCATCGGCAATGGAGAGGATCACGGTTTCGTTACCTTCGCCGTAACCTTCGATGCGCGGCATGATGGTCACGATGCGCTGGGTTTCGCCCGCAGGGAAAATGACAGAGCCAGGCAGAGCCTCGTAGTCCACGCCATGGAGTGCGGAGCCAGCCACGCTGTAGTAAACCGTTAGCGCTGCGACGGTGTCTCCACTGCGAGTGAGGAGGAAGGTGCCTGGATCTGGCACAGCACCAGGAGCACTGCGGTCCACCTCAGTTGCCAGTGCGTCCGGCGTGGTCAGAGTGACGACCTGTGAATCGTCATCGACAATGCGTGCAGTGATGTTGTTTGCCGCAGCGTCAGCGATGAAGAGCGCGCCTGTGGCAATACTCAGGCGCAGGGTTTCGGTGGCTTCGGAAAGGCTGTCATCGAGAGGAGAGATGTTGAAGGTGGTGCTGGCAGAGTTTTGGGGAATCGTGGCTGTGCCGCTAAGCGTGCTGTAGTCCACACCATTCGCTGCCGTGCTCGTGGTGGCTATCGTGTAGGCCACGATCAAATCTGCTCCCGTGGAGCCTGAACGTCTGAGCGTGCAGGTGATAGACTGACTGCTGCCTTCCACAGTTTGAGTAACAGAGGCGATGAGGGAGACACGAGGCAGGGCCGTGTCATTGTCCTGAATCGTGATCGCAGCGGAGGATTCTGTCCCATTCACATAGGCGGCGTCTAGGCCGAGGATGAGCTGCACTTCCTCATCACCTTCTGAACTAACGTCATTCACCGGAGCGACGACGACATCCAGTGTGCTGCTGCCAGCTGGGATGGTGAGTGCGAAGTAGGGTGTGTTGGAGATGGCCGTGTAGTCAGGCGTGAAGGTGTAATCTGGAGAATTAATCTTTGCGGCCGTTCCGCGAACCACGAGCGTGTTCACCGCGAGTGGCAGCGAGGTGGAGCCGGTGCGCGTCAGACGGAAGACGCCGCTGGCTCCCCCTTCTACAGCCACGGCGGTCGGAGCGGTGAGAGTGACGACAGGAAGCTCCTCAACAGTGAAGTCGGCGCCGCTGAAGCTGGGGCCAACCGTGATGCTATTGTTAAACCCCTCAGTGAAATTATAGCCATGTCCGGCGGGAGTGGCGGAGTAGGATCCCGCTGAGAGATTGGCAATGACGTAATAGCCATCGGAGTCTGTCAGCGTGCCGTTCGCACCGCTGGTGGTCACATTCACACCGACCATGCCGACGCCGTTTTTTGTGATGCGACCGCTGATGGTGAATTTACTTCCGCCATTGCCGACGGTGATGACCGCATTGCGGATGGCGATGCCGCCTTTCATGTCAGAAACCACGCAACTGACGTTGTAAATGCCGCTGGTGGTGAAGTTGCGGGTGGCCGTCGGCGAATTGGGCGAGGTGACGCCGTCATGCCAGCGCCAAGAGTAGGCCAGGGTATCGCCATCCAGATCGGCAGCCGTCGCGGTAAAGGTCACGTTTGTGCTCGTCGGCACGACAGGGGCCGAGGGGCTGAGTGCCAGCGTAGGCGCGTTATTGCCAGGGAAGGTCC
The DNA here is from genome assembly GCA_026397605.1 of Verrucomicrobiota bacterium. Classification (GTDB taxonomy): domain Bacteria; phylum Verrucomicrobiota; class Verrucomicrobiia; order Verrucomicrobiales; family Verrucomicrobiaceae; genus Prosthecobacter. The sequence continues at coordinate 4,943 of JAPLUM010000284.1, forward strand.
CCAGATTTACCTGCACATCCAGGCTCGGAGGCGTGGTGGAGGGATTCACCGCCACGGTGGTGACGTGGATACCACTTTCGATGTCGGAAAAGGTGCTGCCGACCGCGATTGGGGCATCGTTTTTGCCATTGGTGGATCCTGGCGTTGTGTCCAGGAGTTGGATGTTGTCACCATTATTCTGGCTCCACTTCCAGCCAAGCAGCAGGCCGTTCGAGACCCAAGTATTGCTGGGGAAGAGCGTGCGATATTCTCCCCAGAAGGTGCGCTCGGCATCCTTCCTGACTTGCAGTCCATAGAGCTTGCCAGACTCCAGGCGCGGCTGGTCAAAGGCGTGGATACGATAGAGCCCGCTGGCTGTGATCGGCGGCGCAAACTCCGGTGGCATCCAGCGAATCTGATTTTTGGCCTGAGCATTGTAATGACCTGCCGGAGGCGAGGTGCTGCCCATGTTATCGTAGATGTCTCCGTATTCCTCATTGCCGCCAGGTCCCGCCACGCTGGCGCCGTTGGTTAGCCAGAAGTTCGCATGCAGCAGACCAAAGGCGTGGCCGACCTCG
>JAPLUM010000736.1 GCA_026397605.1 Verrucomicrobiota bacterium
CCCCACTGCGCCCAGGGTGCGAGCGCATCACGCTGCTTGTAAGCAGGTGCATAGAGATCACGGGCAAAGCCTTCACGCAGCGGATCGCCCAGAAAAGCCTCCGGCTTCGCGATGATCGCGCCCAGCTCATCTTCGAGCCGTGCCGCATCACCCCCCTGAGCCATGAACTTCGCGATGAAGTCCATGCCAGAGTAGATCGCCGCGCCCTGCGGCACGCCGAGTTGGATGAGATCGTTGGGTTTCATAAAATGGTTTGGCATAGATCTGTTTAGAAAATGAAGTGATGGAACAAATGAAATTAAATCAGAAGCGCTCTATGGAGGTGAGCTTGATAGCTGTTTCAAAGCGAGACGAAGCGGATAAGAACATCCAATAGATTGCAGTTGCTCTTTTCCGCCTCGTACTCTCCGAGGTAAGTCGCTCGGATGCGCTGCTTGGCATTCCATTCCGCTGCTTCTTTCTTGGCTGTGTCATTGTTGGAACGATGCTTTCGAAAACCGTGCAGCTTACTCAAGCGAGCCCAACCTCTAGGGTAGAGTTGACTCTCAATTTCGGTTAATCGGCTATCTGCATTAGCATCATTAATCAGTCCTTCCGTTTGAATGTTTGTAACGATCCGCAGCTCAAAAAGCTGCGGCTGACTGAAAGCGAGCTTCCACTGCATCGTTTGATTCTCAAACACGGGTATTGGGACAAATCATGAACGCAATTCTTTCGGTATTTGGCTGCTTTTGTCTCCAAACTGATATTCTTTCAGAAGCGGCAGTGGCTGCTCTAAGTCATGAATCTGCCTGCGCCTATTTCGTTTCGTGGGACTAAAGTCGCGCCGCCAATGAGTGCGTGTTACATTGATTTTACTGAGAATGACTTCGAGGACTTTTGCCTCCGGACGCTGGCTTGCGCTTGGAGTCAAAAAGTAGCAGCGCTTCCAACCGCGACGAATCGGAGGGTCCAGCGGTGCCTTGCACAACTTGGAGTCCGTCAGTTTATTGCTCTCTCTTTCGAGGGCTAGAAGTGCTTTATCGATTTGTAGATGTGGTTTGTGCATTGCGAATTGTTTTGAGATCAAAGGGTTAACAGCGCTACGACAGTGAACCGTGATCACCGAAGTAGCGCTGCTTCCAGCAACGGATTGAATCCGCCAGAGCGTGGTGTCGCGAATAGACACGGTCAGGCGCTGGTGCTGCTGCTGGAATGAAAGGAGATGCGTCAGTCCCGCAAAAGAGCGTAGAGTCTGGCGTCGTAAAATTGGCCGTGACGCTGGCAAGCTTGGCGCATGAGTAATTTGCAATGATTGAAAATGGTCGATCCACAGGGACATGCACCCTGCTATGCCGGTTAAAAGCCGGCTGCTTCGCTATCTAAGCTTTGGATCGAAAGTACTAAAATTGGCAACCCTGGCGGGATTCGAACCCGCAATACCCCGATAGAAAGTCGGGTGCCTTGGCCAATTAGACGACAGGGTCATTTGAAAAAAGGAGTGACGGCATCCTGCCGTCAGGTTGATGGCTAGAAGCCATCACTCCTTGTTGAAATGGCGCTCCCGGAAGGAATCTCACCCTCAACCTCCGCGTTAGAAGCGCGGTGCTCTATGATTGAGCTACGGGAGCAATTTGAAATGGTGTCCTCGGCAGGAATTGCAGCTCCTGCCGCTGTGCCAAGTCTGCTCCGCGCCTCATGACTGCGCGCTATCGCGCTTTGGCGCTGCACCTGCGACCTGCTGATTCGTAATCAGCCGCTCTTTCTACTGAGCTACGGAGACATGAATTGGTGCCCATGGCAGGATTCGCACCCGCACTCGACCGCATCTAAAACGGTTGTCTCTACTGTTGGACTACATGGGCATTTGGAGAATGATTTTGAACAGGAGGAAGCGGAGATAGTCGAGGTTCAAATTTTGTATCGGATTCATGCTCTGCTTTCTCCGATCCCTCCTGTCGTTCCATTTACCTTTTTGTTGATTGGTCGGTCCGGCTGGATTCGCACCAGCATCTTCCGGGTTATGAGCCCGACGCTCTGACTGTTAAGCTACAGACCAATAAAAAATGGTCGGATACCCCGGTGCTGCCCCGGGCGCCTCCTGGTCCCAAACCAGGTGAGTTCTCTGGCTCTCTCGTATCCGATGAAAAGTGGACGTGCGCCCCAGACTTGCACTGGGTAACGTGGACTTGCAAACCACTGGCTCGGCTCTTTGCCTTGCGCACGAATGATGACATGGGTTCCCTCAGCCGGTTCTGCCCCGGCACGACTTCGTTCACAACGAAGAATGCTACTGTTACAACATGAAGGGTCTATAAACTGGTCGCTGGAGTGGGTAGTGCGCCCACCTCTGCGGATCTTCAACCCGCCGCTCATCTGTCTGAGCCATCCAGCGTCTGAAAGAATGTGGCTGCGGCTTTAGCCGCATCTGATTCGGCTAAAGCCGAAACTACTTTGGGAAAGGGTCCTTCTGCGTGGTGACGCTCCACGGTCTGCCGGTTATCGACCGGCTGCTCTGCTGTTGAGCTACAGAGGGATGAAATGAAAATGGCTGAGCACCAGAGAATTGCACTCTGGACGCCTTGCGGGCGCAGCGGTTTTCAGGACCGTTTCCTCGTCTATGCCGGACGTGCTCCGTTTTTGAAATGGTGCCCACACCAGGAGTCGAACCTGGAACCTCCACCGTTAGAAGCGGTGCGTGCAGACTCTCCGTTACACCTTGTGGGCTTTTTGAAAATGGTGGACTCGGACGGTAACGCTCCGTCTCCTGCTGTGTGCAAGACAGCTGTGCTAACTTCTATCACTACGAGCCCGTTTAAAGTAGCTGCGACTTCAGTCGCAATTTCAGACCTGAATTCGGCTGAAACCGAAGCTACATTAACTGTGAAAATGGATGCAGGGGTTGGGGTCGCACCAACCAAGATCGGCTTATGAGACCGATCAGAGCACTGGCTCTCCCTGCCTTTTGAAATGGAGTCATGGAGCGCGTATGGCGTGTAGCCTACCCGTCTAAAATTCTGACGAAGTGATCCTCTGCTACACACAGCCACACACACGCGCTCCATGAGATTGTTTGGCACGGCGGGTCGGCCACATCTGCGGGTTTTGGAAACCCGTGCATGGCGAAGTCTGCCACCGCCGTATTTCGAATGGCCGCAGAAACACACACCTTTAGAGAAGAGTGCTTTTGCGGCCATTCATAGCGTGACGCACTCGACTCGGAAGTCGGCGTCACGCATGAATAGAACGAACACCGCTGCCACGCACGGGATGAGGGTTAGCTCATCGCTGGCGTCGCACCCGCAGGGTATTTCACGGCGGATGTTTCGGTGTTTATGGCACACCTCCTGGGAAGCCGTTTCGTGATGTCCTGAAATGGGCGCGATTCTTGTTTTTCCAGAAGCCATTGCTTAGGAATACTTACGCGTTTAAAAAGGTGCAAACTTGACATTGGAGGAGAGTTGGGCACAGTGGGTCACACCGCGCTCGTGCAGGCAATCAGCGACTCATCCTCGAGTCTGTCGGGTCGGCCCTCGCTCCGGCGTCCGTTACAGCGGACGCCGGAGTTTTTGTGGGGCTCCCTGCCGCAGTGGCAGGGAATGGGCATGTGGTTCTAGGTCATGGGGGTGAGGGTTCGTTTGCAGTTTTGTGATTGAGGGCCGACAGCAGGGAAAGAAAAAGCCCTGCTGCCTTGGAGAGGGCGAGCAGGGCTGAAAATGCCTGGGTTTGATGAAAACCTGCGGTCTAGCCGCGCTGCTCGGTGTCCTCCGCTGTGGGTTTAAACAAACCCATCCCTTGATAGTCGAAAGCCATAATGCCCAATCCTAACCGGACAGCACAACTCTCGGCTCTACGCTCTGAGAGCGTCGGGCGAAGATTGAAGGCTATGGATAGGGGGATCATGGAAAGCGGTAAATCGGGTGAGGTGGCTATGATGCCATAGGTTTTAGAGACGTCAACAGCAAATACGAATCTTTTTTATCGTGCTGCGCCTGACTTTGACATTTCATGCCTAAGTTAGATCAGAGGTGATTAAACGCCTTTTCCAAACCTTCAATATTGGCCTTCATCACGCTCATGAAATCGCCCTTATCTGGCACATTTCCGCAAGGATCAAAGACCAAGCTTTTGAGGCCGATGGCTTCCAGCTTAGCCACGCTTTCGGGAGCTGGGCTTCCTTCCCAAATCATCCACTTAGCAGGATGCTTGGCGATAATGGCCTTCAGTGTTTCCATGGCTTTGTCGTCAGGCACCAATTCTGGTTCCCAGAGAAGCGATTGAAGGTTAAAGCCATAGCGCCGAGCCCAATAATGGTAAACGGGATGAGAGGCCACTAGAGGCGCATTGACCAACCGGCTGCCACAGGATAACAAACGTTGATTCAATGACTCCAGCTCCGCTTTCAAGAGAGCCATGCGTGACTTGATCTGTTCTGCGGCTTCTTTTGAGACGAGCTCTTGCAGCGCTGCGGAGATTGTTTCTGCCTGTTGGGAGGCCTGGATCAAGTCTAACCAGGTGGTGAATGCTGTGCCGCTGTGACTGTGCTCGCCGCCGGGGCCGTGGCTGTGCGTGCTGTCGGCTTTGATTTCGATGTACTGCGCTTTGAATCCTGCTGAAGTATCCACCAGCTTGGATTCTGGAAGCGTCACTTTTTCTGCCCACTTCGAATAGGTGGCTCCATTCATCAGAATCAGATCGGCTGACTGGTAGGCGCTGATCGCGGCATCATCGGGTTGCCAAAAGGCGGGATCTTCATCTGCTGGCGCAGGAAATTTAACGTCCACAGCCTCCGCACCGAGTCTTTCAGCGAAGTATTTGAGAGGATAATTGGCGACATAGACCTGCGGCTTTCCTGACTTGGGTGCTGGTGGCGATGAGCCGGTTTCAGCCGCAGGCTTGCAAGCACTGAGAATGATCACGGAGAGAATGAGCAGGGAATGGTGAAGAGGCGGAATCATGGCTGAAGAATTTACGCTACTTTAGCCAGATCTCTCCACATATATCTTGGCGTAATGTGGATCTGCACTCCATAATCAGTGCCATGTCCTCCGCTCTACTTATCGATGCTGTCGTCCTGCTCGCCTATTTTGGTCTGATCCTTTGGATCGGCCTCTCCCAACGTAGCAAGAGTGGCTCCATGGAGGGCTTTGCACTCGGAGATCGGCAGATCGCCTGGTGGGCCGTGCTGGCGTCTATTCTGGCAGCAGAGATCAGCGCAGGCACCTTTTTTGGTGCGCCTGGTGAAGGCTACGCGCTCCGCAATTTCACCTATGTACAGCTGATGCTAGGCTATCTGCTGGCCCGTGTGGTCGTGAGTGCGGTGTTCATCCCAGCTTATTATAAACATGGCGTGGTGAGCATTTATGAGTTTCTGGGCACGCGTTTTGGGCCAGTGACGCATCGGCTGTCATCCGGCGTGTTTTTAATCACGCGGTTACTGGCCAGCGGTACTCGCCTTTGGGTGCCAACGATGATTCTGGTCATCATCTGGCATTTGCAGAATCCAGGGCAGACCATTTCACCTGGAACGGAATTTTGGATCACCGCCGTGGCCTTGGTCGCCATCACGATGCTGACAGCCGTCTATACGACCCTCGGCGGTATTCGTGCGGTGATCTGGACGGATGTGCTGCAAATCATCGTGCTGGTTTTTGCGCTTGGTTTCTCGCTCTTCTACTTGCTCGGCCACATCCCCGGCGGCTGGAGTGGAGCCACAGCGCTGCTGACGGGTCCGACGGATCTTCAAGTGATTGATTTTGGGACAAAAGAAGGTCTAGGCTTCTGGGGAAATGTGAAGCATGTGCTGGAACAGGAATACACCATTTGGGCAGCTTTCCTCGGCTCTACCTTTGTCACCCTGGCCACTCACGGAACCGATCAGGACATGGTGCAGCGCATGCTAACAGCGAAGAACAAACGTCAAAGCGCTGTGGCCACGATGCTTTCTGGGTTGGCAGATATCCCCATCACACTCGTCGTGCTTGGCATCGGCATCTTGCTTTATGTTTTCTATCAGCAGAATGTGGACGCTCTGCTGCCCAAAGGCGTCAACGGCGTGGTGTCTTCCAACAAAGTCTTTCCTTACTTTGTGCTCACGGTAATGCCTGCTGGACTGCGTGGTCTGGTGATTGCTGGCGTTCTTGCCACGACCATGGGCTCTCTTAGCACAGCGTTAAATTCCCTGGCCGTGAGTTATGTGCGCGACTTCCATTTCCACTGGTTTGGCGAGCCAAAGACCGATGCGGGAAAAGTTGAAGTGCTGCGTTTTGGCACTGTCCTGTTTGCCACCCTGCTGGTCTCGGTCGCGCTGGCTACTGCTTATGTGACTTCACATAATCCAGAGCTGCGCATCCTACCGATCATCCTTGGCATCTTTGGTTATACGTATGGTTCACTACTCGGCGTTTTCATGACGGGTTTATTCACAAAGACACGCGGCAGTGATTTTGGCAACGTGATCGCCATGATCGCCGGCTTCATCGTCGTGGCCTATCTGAGTGGGTTGGATAAAGACGTGATGCGTCTCTTTGGTGCCGAAGGCATCGGCCGCCCTGAATGGATGCCCATCATCGAGTTCCCTTGGCGCATTATGTTTGGCACCATCACCACCTTCACCATCGCAATGATGTTCCGCACGCCGATTGAAAAGCAGCAGCATCGGTTTTTGGCGGAGCAGTAAATGGCATTCATTGAAACAGCTTTAGCTCTGCAGCATCAAAGACCTCAAAGCGCACTTGTGGGTGTTTGTGGCTGAGGGCTATTCGGCTCCATTTTTGTTCTAATTGGGCCATCACTTGGCGGCGCTCGGCGGTGCTGAGTTTACGCCATTTGACCTCGGCGACGAGTAGTCCGTTGGGTTGATCTGGATCGGGGGCGACTAGGTCTAGCTCGATGTCTTTTTCCCAATAACGGGAAGCTCCTGGAAAACGAACTCGGCAGGTGTCTTCAAAAACTGTGGAAGCATGATCGTGGATGAGCTTGAGCTTTTGTTCGGGGGTGTAGCTGTGCCAGCGGCTCTGATGTGGTGAATAGACACGGAACCAAAAGCGCATGGTCGGATCGGCGATGCGATAGAGGATTTTTTTAGTGGTGCGCACACTTTCGCCAAAGGGCAGCTCGCGTTCGAGGATGGAGGCATCCAGGAGCTGTTGAAGTAGGCGAGAGAGATTGGTCTGCGCAGTGCCGAGTCGCTGAGCGATCTCGGATGGTCGCTCGGCGCCACGGCCTACGGCTTCCAGCACGGACACGGCATTGGTGCCGAGCACTCCTTCATCACGCAGGATGCGCTGCGGCTCCTGTTCCATGTAGGGTGCGAAGTCGAAGTAAAGCTCCTCGGCCAAGGCAATGACGTCCGCACCTTTCTCGACGAATTCCCAATACTTAGGGATGCCGCCAACGAGGGAGAATTTCTCGAATGATGCCACGTCAATGGGCTTCTGCGCACAGGCGGCGCAAAAGGCGGTATAATGCATGGGCTTTACGTGCAGCAGCTTATGCGCACGGCCATAGAGTGGGGCAGAGCGGTTGAGGAAGAGGTCATTCATCATCCTTGTGCTGGAGCCTGCCAGGATGAGTAGGCAGTCTTTCGGGATGGACTGATCAATCCAGCGCTGGAGCTGGCTGGGTAGTGATGGATCTACAGCCGTGAGATATGGGAATTCATCAATGCAGAGCTTCCAGGGCTTCTTTTGCAGGCGGAGGATCTCGAAGAGTTCCAGCCAACTTTTCGGCACGAGTTGAGTATCGAGCTGGTCTTTGATGTCGGCAAAGACTTGCCGGATCTGCATATCCTGCGGACCTTCAATCGCTTGGCTATACAGGCCGTTATTTTCTGCCAGCCAGTGCCGCAGAAGCCGACTCTTACCCACGCGTCTGCGACCAAAGACGACCAGCAGTCCACCTTTGCGGGCCGCAGCGGCTAGCTCAGCCTGCTCTTTGATTCGATTCACAAAGTCTAGATTCATGGCAGGATTTTATGACTCATAATGCATCTTGGCAAACATTATGTTTTTTAATCATAATGTTTGTGAAGCATCAAAGTCCCGAATCTTGTATTGTGGAAAAATGAAAGCGGCCTCTTTCGAGGCCGCTTTGTGCGGTGAAAGATGGCTGGAAGCCATCACTCCTTGGGGAGTAGACTTTCCACTCGCCGCGGTAGTCGCGGGTGAGCCACTTGTCGTCACCGCCACTGATGAACTTGTGCTCGGTGGGGTTCCATTTGATGTTGGCTCCATGCCAGTAGCCGAAGTTCATGAGGTGGCATGAAATGGCGCTGCTGGCACCAACGCCAGCGTGGCAGATGGGTTGCTGACGGCTCTTCATACAGGCAATGAAATCGGCGATCTGATCTTTGCTGACGTAGAGCTTAGTCTTGGCGTCTTTCAAATATTCACGCTCAGCGAGGGCGACTTCACGATCGACGGAGGTGCCTTTGCTTTCATCTTTACCACGGAAGCCGAACTTCTGCTGACCACCCATACTGATGGCAAATTTACCGCGACCGACTTCGACTTCTCCTTCGGTGCCGTGGAAGATACAGCCCATGCTGCCATCTGAGTGGGTGAGCACGGTGCCATTGGCATAGACGAGCTGGGCGCCGCGTTTGGCATTGGCAAAGTCGGCTGGAGCGCGGACTTCAACAGGGCCGTTTTCGTCCATGCCGAGCCCCCATTGAGCGATGTCGATGTGGTGTGCACCCCAATCAGTGACCATGCCGCCGCCGTATTCGCGCGTTTTGCGCCAGTTCGGGAAGGTCTTGCTTTCGCCGACAGGGCAGAGCTCGTGATTGAAGGGAGCCAGTGGTGCTGGGCCACACCAGAGATTCCAGTCTAGACCTTCAGGCGTTGGCTCTTCTGGGTATTTGTTTGGCCAGGCAGGATCACCAAAGGTTACAGTGACCGTTTTGATGTCGCCAATGACGCCATTGCGGACGAGTTCGCAGGCGATGCGGAATTCTTTGCTGGAGCGCTGCATGGAGCCGGTCTGAAGCACGCGATTGTGCTTCTTCATGGTTTCTACGACAGAGACGGCCTCATGGATATTGTGCGTGAGCGGCTTCTCACAATAGACGTCTTTACCATGGCTGAGAGCGGAATTGGTAATGACCGCATGCCAATGGTCAGGTGTGGCGATGCAAACGGCGTCGATGTCTTCACGCTCGGTGATTTCACGGAAGTCATTGACGGATGCGCAGGGCTTACCGCTGCCGCCGTTTTTGGCGTAATGCTCATCCACTTTGCCTTTATACATGTCGCGGCGCAGGGCATAGACGTCACAGACGGCCACGACTTCGATCTCAGGATATTGAAGGAATTTGTTGATGAGTCCACCCATCTGCTTGCCCATGCCGATGAAGCCCATTCGAATGCGGCTAGTCGGAGCAGTGTCAGCTGACCAAATACGGCCAGGCAAAATGAATGGTGCCGCAGCTGCGCCAGCAGCAGTGGTGAGGAAGGAACGACGGGACGGGTTGGTGTGGCTCATAGAGATAGGTCTGTATCAAACAGGTACTTTTAAACGCTGCCAAGATACTTTTCGTGCAGGGATTCGTGATAATTCTTCGCAGAAAAGTGTTCCTAGGCTTATTGAAAATGGGTAATATGGATATAGTCATGAATGCTTACGCATTACCAGCTTGGATGGGTCTGTGGATACTTCTTGGAGTATTCCACGGACAACTATGGGCGCACTCAGATCCGACAGGAGATGTGCATCCTCAGGTGAAGGTTTCGACTGGGCAGTTTGTAGTGACGTTTTACTCAAATATTCAAACTCGTAATGAAGGCGCCAGGAACGAAGATGAGGAGCGATATCGTATGATTTTTTCTACTGAAGGCAAACCTCTCCTGCCGAGGTTTCGTGCAAGATTAAGTCCAGAAGAGATCGATGAGTTTTCTTGGGAAACTAGATTTAAACGACCCGCCGTCATGATGACTGCGGGTGAGGCTGGAGAGCGACGTTGCTTTCTGCGCTCTTCAACGACTAAAGGCGCGGTTGAGGTGCCGCTGCCTCTTTCATCGGTGGGTTGGTCACCTTTTGGAAATCCAAACATAAGAGCCGACGCGACCGCACTCTTAGCACCGTGTGCAGCTTTTGTATGGGCAGAGCAGCCGCGCGGGGGCGTTGAGGCACCCTATCAGCTCCACTTTGGTCTAGCTTCTCGGCAGGGCTTTGCCGAAGGCACACATCTTATTTTGGGTGATGTTGCTACTATTTATAACTTTGCGCGCGTTTCCCAGCCAGTATGGGCCGATGGGCGCTGGTGGATGGTTTGGATGCAGATGGGAAATTCCGAACCAAAACTGAAGGCGATGCTGACAAGCTATGATCCTGACAAAAAGAAACTCATCAGCAGAGCTTTAGCGGAGGAAGGTGTTGGGAATACCAGTATCTCTCTTGCCACGACGAATGGCTGGCTTTGTGCGGCTTGGCATACAGATCCAAGAGCCACGCAGAGCTTTGCCAGCTCCAGAATTGTCACTGTTTTTCGGCGTATTGCTGATCTATGAGTCATCACGGGCTGAAGCCCTTGAAGATAGGTGAGCCTCTCGCCTTGGCGATGTCCAGAGGCGTAAATCCAGCTTTGTTTTTAAGCGTGAGCTTGGCACCATACTTGAGCAAAAGATCGACATTTCTTTGGCTGTGAAATTGGGCGGCGATGTGCAGAGCTGTGTCACCTTCACCGGTCGCCATCAAGATGTCGAAGCCTGCTTCCTTGATGAACCAGCGTAACATTTGCTCATCTCCATTCTGCGCACTGATGGCCATAGCTTTGACCCAGTGGGGACGCCAATCAATCTCAAGTGCCTCAGTGGTGATTTCCTTCATGATGCGCACAACTTCAATGGAGTGAGAAGCGCCACCCATTGCCAAAAAAGAACTCGCTTCAGGATCACCAAAAGGGTCATGGTTGGTGATGTATTCCAGGTTCGCTAAATCATGGGCGATGCCAAGCTTTCGGCTTGAATGAAGCGCTCCTCATGCATGCTCAAATAACCATCTTTATCAATGACTGCCATCATGAGTGGTGTGCGTCCTTGGGCATCCTGTGCATTGATGTTAGCGCCGTTATTGATCAGCCATGCTGCTAGAAATTTATTTCTAGAGGAGGCAAGATGCAGTGCGGTTTGATTTTGATCGTACACGGCATCTATAGGAATGCCCAATTCAAGAAGCAGCTTCCAGACTGGTTCATAGTCTTCTGTTTTACTGCCATGGGTGAAGTAACTTTCCACGGCTGTATGAAAAAGAGTGGTGCCCATTTTATCACGCTGTTTGGTATCTATGCCCTGTGCCAAAAGATGCTGAATCAGGGCGAGGTGGTTCTTTGCTACTGCCGCTTCAAGGCAGCGAAAGTCTGCTTTAGCTCCGCGGTTCATGAGGTGCTTGACCACCTCTAAAGATCGGCCTCGGCACGCTTCATGCATGGCCGCATTGGCCTGAGCTGCTACGTCTGCTCCATGATCTAGCAAAGCATCTAGAAGTTTAATGCATTCCGTGGTACTGGTCGGCGGATTAATTTGCGCAGCCAGCACCAGTGGACTGCGTCCGAGGTAATCGACGCTGTTGGCCTTGGCACCACCATTGAGGAAAAGTTTAGCAATGCCAGTCCTCTGCTCGAACACAGCTTGATGAAAAGGTGACAATGTCTCGGGCGAAGAAGCTTGATTTGGGTCAACGCCAGCACGCAATAGTTCATACACACGATCAGCAGAGCCGGATTCGACGGCGCTACTCAGTTCTGAGACACGCGGATCGACAGCCGAGAGAGCGGAAGTAAGTAGCAATAAATTAAGCACCCATTTCATGGTATTGACATCGTCTACCTCATTAAAAAGCGAGTAAGCTATAACCTTCTAGACCACTCACGCCAAGATGTTTAACCAATCTGCTGTAGAGTGCTTAACAGCTTAGGTCCATGGCATTTTGAGTGACTCCAGACCGCTACCACAGGCCGAGAATCAGGAGTAATGCTAAGGGAGGACCGACAAAGCAGAAGAAAAAATTCATAAGAGGGAATGAAAACAGGCACCGACTGAGTGTCCCAGGTCTGATTGTCGAGTCTGGGAAATGGAATCTCGATCATTCCAGGATGGCTCGAAAGCGGCGGAGCTCAGCAGCAGCTTTTGGCTGGCGCTGAAGTGATTTCAAATACGTGTCTAAAGGTTCATCCTCAGTTGGTGCCAGCGGGCGATTTTCCGCGTCTTTGAGCAGCCACTTAGCCCAGCGCATGGCGGTTTCTTCACCTTGAGCTACTTTATTTGGCACGACTGAGATGGCTTTTTGAACATCTTCCAGACTGAGCAGCATGTATTTCCCCTCTGGCGAAAGCCGCCTGCGGGCGAGGGCCTCAGCTAGATCGAGGAACCAAGTCGGCAGCGTCGTAGCCTTTGGCGGCATGGGCAGGGAGAACCAGCCCTGCTTCTGCACTGGGAACTCGATCCTCTGTGCATCCGCAGACACTCGCACCGAATCGATCCCTGATTCCAAATGAATCGCCGGGGTTAGACAATAGCCCTGTGCGGTATCCCAAACGCGTAGCTCGCCTTCATCGGTGAGAGTGATGAGTCGCTGACTGTCTGGACTCAGCGCCAGCTCCCGCCCTGAGGTGACGGCAAGGTGTCCGTCTGCCGATAAGGCCACGGCACCGACCGCGGGCGGATGATGAACCTCGACGCCGACTTCTTTTGCCGTGCTACTATCGCGCACCACGACATGACCTTCTTTATCGGTAGTAGCTACGAGTGTGCGAGCAGGGTTCCAACCGATAGCCGCCGCTTTCCGAATCACCTCAGGTGCATCTGGCGAAAGCTCTGGCAGGGCCATGGCTGGGTCATCGACTGAAGCTAAAAACCGCCGAGTGCTCATGCGTTGATGGATGCTCCAGACCTGCACATAAGCCTCGTAGCGTGGAGCCAAGGCTAAGAGTGCCCCGTCTTCCGTGAGATTCACTTCGGCGATGCTATGCTGCAGGCGATGATGCACGCGCTGATTGGTCAGCGTATTCCACATCGATAGCTCGCCGTGACGAGAGAGGCTGGTGATTAACCCAGAGTTAGCGGTCTCATGTGTGAGGACGATCTCCCCATCATGAGTCTGAGCAGGGAAGCGCGGCCTGCCATTTTTGAGATTCCAGGCGTGAAGATAACCGCTGCCATCTCCGACCGTCAGCAGCGTAGCCAGGGGATTCAGAGTGAGGCTGGTGATCGTGGATGGGTGCTGTAGGTCAGGTAGGATCTCTTCTAACAGGCGATAATTTAGCACATGCACAGCTCCACTATGAAGGCCGATAACAACCATCTCACGCTCACGATTGATCGCCAATGCCCCGATGCCGTGATCGACTTGGATTGCCTCCCCCAGCGGCTGCTGATTAGCCACGTCCCAGACACGGACAACGCCGCCTTGTCTGCCTTGAACGAGCGTGACGGAATTGCTTGCCACAGCAAGCACCTTTCCTCCGTCCTCCACAGCTAGATGGGTGATTGGTGTACTTTTGGCCAGTCCTTCAGGTGCCACTAGAAGCACACCTGGCACCTGCACCTGTCGCCGATCCCAAAGGATGACGCTGCCAGCGTCACCACCAGCAGCCAGAGTCTGCCCATTGGCTGATTGTGTCAGGCATAAGACCGACTGAGTTTTATGGCCATCAACAGATGGCATCGCTGGCAGAAGCGGCACGGCCGTCTGCTCACTCATGGACCATAGCATGACCTGTCCATCATCCTGCGCTGCGTAGCAGTGCTGGCCGTTTTCTGTCATTTGCAGCGCAGTAATGACCACGCCGACAGGCAGTGAATGATCACGACGCTGATGTGTCGTGAGGTCCCAGAAACTTAACACCTCTTGCCGCAGGCCGCCATCTGCAGCCTTTGGGCTTGAGACCGCTAAAACTCGATCCGTCTGCCGACTCACCGCGATGAGCCGTGCTTCCACCGTGCCAGCGGGCAAAGGCATAGCCGGTGTCGTGGGATGCAGTAGATGCTCATGCTCCAGCAGAGTCAGTAAATTTGTGGCTGCCAGACTATTGGCGGCATCCGTGCGCAGTGCGCGGCAGAGCCAGGCCACGGCCTCTGCGTAATCCGTGCGCTGCGCCAGCATGTGCGCCATCTGCTCGTCGGAACGTGAAAACTCCTTCCGCAAGTTTTCACGTCCCTGGGCCGCCTCGGCGCGATTTCGTTCGGCCATAAAATACAGGGCCGTGCTGGTAATACCTCCTATCAAAACAGCCAGCGCGACCGCTAACCCAGCGGCCACCCCCACGCGATGCCTGCGCACAAATTTACCCATCAAATAACGACGGCTCGGGGGCGTGGCCAGCACCGGCTGATCGTGCAGATAACGACGCAGATCGTCCGCGAGCTCATCAGCGCTACGATAACGCCGCGCGGGCTCTTTTTCCAAAGCCTTCAGGATGATCCAGTCCAGATCTCCTTTCAGCAGAGGCTCACGCGACGATGGTCGTGGCGGGTCCAGCTCTACCTGATCACGCAGGATTTGATGCATCGGTTTCTGCGCCAGATCCATGGCGCTGATCAGCGGCTTGCCCGTCAGTAACTCCAAAAGGATGCTGCCTAGAGCATACACATCTGATCGCGTATCCACATGGGAGCTGCCGTGCAGGATCTGCTCTGGGCTGATAAATCCAGGAGTTCCCACCAGCTGATCCATGCCCGTCATCAGCGTTTGACTCAGCTCTTTCTGCTCCAGCACCTTGGCGATGCCAAAGTCGATCACCTTCGGCACGGGAGACTCGCCATCCTCCATGATCATGACGTTTGACGGCTTCAGATCTCGATGGATGATACCCTTTTGATGCGCATGATTCACCGCCTGACAAACGGGGATAAAAAGTTCGATCCGCTGCTCGATGCTCAGCTGATGATTCTTCGCATAGACCGTGATGGACCGACCACGCACCAGCTCCATGACAAAGTAGGGCAGCCCACGCTCTGTCTCACCACCGTCCAGCACGCGAGAGATATTCGGGTGCTCCATCAGCGCCAGCGACTGACGCTCTGTATCAAAGCGGGCGCTGACCTGCTGGGTATCCATACCCGCTTTCAGGATTTTTAGTGCGACGAATCGATGGATCGGCTGAGTCTGTTCCGCTTTATAAACCAGCCCAAAACCACCCTCCCCCAGTTTTTCCAGAAGACGGAATTTCCCATTGATCCAGCCATCATTATCTTTCAGCGGATCTTTTGAGCGATTGCCAGTGCCCGACGAGCCCGCAGTTGATTCAGACTTAGACGCGGCCTTTCCCTGCATATCCGGCTGGGCATGCAACGTGGTAGGGGCTTTTGGCAAAGGATCAGACACAAGACAAGCTAGGGAGAATCGCTCTAAAGCACGATCCTAGCTGTAAAGCAACTCAAGCAAAAGAGTCGCTCCTCCAATCCAATACATTTTCCATACTTGCGAGCCTTCTGAGGAATCCACAAATATAGAGCATTGATCTAGGCGCTGCTTTAACCGGATTCTTCATCATCATGAACCTTCTCACTTGAAGGCTGCCGAGGCTCCGCCATGACTAGCAGTCTATGCGTATTCTTTCCGGCCTCCAACCCAGTGGGCGTCTCCACATCGGCAATTACTTCGGCATGATGGAGGCTGCTCTAAAGCTCCAGCATGAAGGAGATGCCTATTATTTCATCGCCGACTACCACTCCCTGACCTCTATCCACGACGGCAAATTGCTGCGCGATCATGTGCGGAATCTCGCCATCGACTTCCTGGCATGCGGGCTAGACCCTGAGAAATGCGTCTTTTTCCGTCAAAGTGATGTACCAGAGCATACGGAGCTGTCCTGGATCCTCAGCACCGTCGCCCCCATGGGCCTGCTAGAGCGCTGCC
The DNA here is from genome assembly GCA_026397605.1 of Verrucomicrobiota bacterium. Lineage (GTDB taxonomy): Bacteria > Verrucomicrobiota > Verrucomicrobiia > Verrucomicrobiales > Verrucomicrobiaceae > Prosthecobacter. The sequence continues at coordinate 15,835 of JAPLUM010000736.1, forward strand.
ACAGTTACAAAGACAAAGTCGCCAACGGCATCAGCGCCTCCCACGGCCTCTTTGCCTATCCTGTGCTCATGGCAGCTGACATCCTCATCTACGATAGCGACCTCGTGCCAGTGGGTAGAGATCAGAAACAGCATGTCGAAGTCACCCGCGACATCGCCATCAAAATGAACGAAGCCTTTGGCGAAGGTCTCTTCAAACTACCCGCATCCCGCATCCGCGATGAGACAGCCGTCGTCCCTGGTCTGGACGGCCAAAAGATGAGCAAAAGCTACGACAACACCATCCAGCTCTTTGAAGAACCTGCTGCCCTGAAAAAGAAAATCATGGGTATCAAGACCGACTCCACTCCCGTGGAATCACCCAAACCCACCGAAGACAGCAGCATCCTAGCTCTTTACAAACTGGTGGCCTCAGCTGCCGATTACGACACCATGATCGCCGATTTTCAGCGTGGTGGCATGGGCTATGGCGACTTCAAAAAACGCCTGTTAGGCGCTGTCACCGAGCACTTTGCTCCTTTCCGCGAGCGCCGCGCCGAGATCGTCGCCGATCCAAAATACGTGGATCGAGTCCTCGCTGAAGGCGCTGAAAAAGCCCGTGCCGTTGCCCGGAAGACCCTCACTCGCGTGCGCGACGCCGTGGGCCTTGGCGGTTAGGCCCCTTGGAGATCGGCGCAAGCTTTGGCCTCTGGCCTGCGTACAAACTTCCCCCCTATGAATCTATCTCGACGCAAATTCCTCCGTGGTAGCGGAGTCGCCCTCGGCCTGCCTTGGCTGGAGTCCATCTGCTCATTCGGAGTCGAGTCCCTGAAGAGCAACGTGGCCCCGCGCCGTCTAGCGGTCTGTTTCACGGGCAATGGCGTGAATCCACACCATTGGGGCGCCTCCGCAGGTGCCCATGGCATGGAGTTCATGAAATCTTTGTCTCCGCTAGAGCCGCTCAAAAAGCACATCAGCGTCTTCAAAGGCCTCTGGAATCCCACCACGGTCGAAGGTGAAGGCGGGCATTATCCAAAGATGAACGTCCTCTGCGGACTCAAGGTGAAAAAAACCACCACGGACGTGGAGGTAGGCACCACCATGGATCAGCTCATCGCCGCCCAGACTGGCAAGCACACCCCCATCCCGAGCATCGTGCTTGGCACCGAGCGGCCCAGTTACAGTACCGACTCCGGCTTTACCAGCATCTATTCCGCCTACATTTCCTGGAGCACGCCGACAACTCCGGCACCGAAGGAGATCTTCCCTCAACAGGCCTTTGACCAGCTCTTCGACGACGGCAGCCGCCGGAAACGGGACAAAAGCATTCTCGATCTCGTCCTGGAAGACGCCAACGGCCTGAAGCCAAAACTCAGTCAGCGCGATAAACAAAAACTCGACGAATACCTCACCTCCGTGCGCGAGATCGAACAGCGCGTGGAACTCGCCGAGAAAATCAGCCAAGTGGAAACCAACGGCGCTGGTTGGCAGCCAAGCATCAATGCGCCCACATTCCCACGCCCCGCCGCAGGCATCCCGACCAGTGCTGAGGATCACCTCAGGCTCATGTTTGACATCATGGTGCTCGCTTTCCAAATGGACCGCACGCGAGTCGCCACGTTCATGATGAACAACGACCTCTCCAACATGCGCTTCCCCAGCCTGGATGGCATCAGCGGCGGAATCCATGAGCTTTCCCATCATGCCAATGACGAGCACCGCCTGAGCATGTATCAGCGCGTCAATGAGCACCAAGTGAAGCTCTGGGGAGAAGCCCTCGCTAAAATGCAGGCCACCAATGAAGGCGAGCGCACCTTGCTGGAAAACAGCATGATCATGCTCACCAGCAGCCTCTATGACGGCAACGCGCATGATTCCCGCCAACTCCCCGTCGTCTTAGCTGGTGGCGGAGGTGGCAGCATCCAGGGTGGCCGCCTTCACGATCTCAGCGCCGACCCCAATCGTAAACTCTGCCGCCTCCACATCGCCCTCATGGACCGCATGGGTCTGCGCACCACCCACTTCGGCGACGCGGAAAATGCCTTATCCATCTAAAGTGGCTGCGTGATTCAAGCCATCTTGAGAGTCTTGTCGCCCTCGTCGATGAGCTTCCAAAAGTTCTTGGATTGGCTCAGCGCTTCGTCTTCCCCGCCGCCGGGGAGATTGCTGCGGTAGAGGAAGTCGGCAAACGTGTTTTTATGCAGCACGCGGTGAACTCGGACATTGCCATCCTGAACACCAAA
>JAPLUM010000491.1 GCA_026397605.1 Verrucomicrobiota bacterium
ACATGGTTGCGTGCAAGAAGGTGGGGCCTCAGCTAGCGTTGACTTGAGTCCAAGTCAATTGCTAATGAGACTTCATCTCATGAAATAAACACAAGTCTCAGGTGGCAATTTTGTAGTCCGTTTTGATTTACTGAAGTCTAGCCGAGGCAATTAGCCCTTCTTCAGCGACAACTTTGCCTGCTAACTCGGTCTTGCAGTCACCTTTCAGTTCATCGCGGAATTTCTTGATGAAGCTTTGGGTCGGCCAGGAGGCGGCTTCACCAAAGGCACAGATGGTCTTGCCTTCGATTTGGTTAGCCACGGTTTCCAGGGTGTCCACGTCGTCAGGGCTGGCAGTTCCACCGACCATGCGATCACTGATCTTTTTCATCCATAAGCTGCCTTCGCGGCAAGGGGTGCATTGGCCACAGCTTTCGTGGGCATAGAAATTGTTCAGGTTATTGATGACCCAAGTCATGCTACGGCTGTCGTCCATGATGATGACACCGCCAGAACCTGCCATGGTGCCGCATTGGGCCATGGTATCGAAGTCCATGGGAATGTCCATGATACCGATTTCACGACCGTCTTTGAGTTTGAAGGTCTCATCGGCACGCAGCACTTTCGAGGAGCTGCCGCCAGGAATGATGGCTTTGAGTTTACGCCCCGGTTTCAGACCACCACAGAGATTGTTGATGACCTCACCCATGGTGACTTTCCCGACTTCGACTTCATAATAGCCAGGGGTTACCACGTCGCCACTGACGCAGAGGATGCGGGTGCCTGTATTGTTCGGGGTGCCGAGTTTGGCGTATTCAGCGCCACTCATCTGAATGATGTGTTTCACGTGGCAGAGTGACTCCACGTTATTGACGATAGTCGGACTCATGTAAAGGCCGAGAGCAGCAGGGAAGTAAGGAGGCTTGATGCGCGGATAGGGGCGCTTGCCCTCCAGGGACTCGATCAGGCCAGTTTCTTCACCGCAAATGTAGGCTCCGGCACCACGGTGAACATAGATTTCGCAATCAAAGCCTGCTCCGAGAATATTCGTGCCGAGAAAGCCCTTTGCTTTGGCTTCAGAGATCGCCTTCTCAACGATCTTTGCTGCGTGAGGAAACTCCTCCCGAATGTAAATGTAGGCGAGTTTGGCCCCTACAGCAAAGCAAGCGATGGCCATGCCTTCGAGCAGTTGGTGCGGGTCTTGATGAAGAATGTAGCGGTCTTTAAAAGTGCCAGGCTCAGACTCGTCGGCATTGCAGATGAGATACACAGGCTTGGTGTTGGTCGGTGGGATGAAACCCCACTTCACACCCGTCGGGAAACCAGCACCGCCACGACCACGCAGACCACTAGCCTTGACTTCGTTGGTGATGGCACTTTTTTCCATCTTGAGCGCTACCTTCAGTTGGTCATAGCCACCGTCTTTCAGATAGCAGTCGATGGACGGGTCGTAACCGACACGGTCGATGTTTTTGAAGATCAGACGCTTTTCGCGAGAATGGGGCTCTTTGCCGGGGAGGTACTGGACTGCCATGGGTTTAGTATCCAACTACGTAAGAGACGGGCAAGTGGCTTTGTGAAAAATTTCACAAGCCGCGATTTGCCGGTATTCGTCTCAATTTTGCCCGAAAATGGGTCGAATTTTTGGATGGGCGGTCTGTTTCGATCAGCTCAGTTGCAGAGCGCCACCGGTGCAGAGCTCGGCTTTACCAAAGGTTTTAAGTTCGCTATGCCCCATGCCATGGGCGACGGCGAGCCAGAGTCGATTATGGGCTGCGTCGTCAAATTTGAGCGAACGCCCCATTTTGAAGCCCGCTCCACCCCCGACCATGACGTAGGGGATGTTTTCCAAGGTGTGGCTGTTGCCTTTGCCCAGTTCATTCGTCCAGACGAGAAGGGTGTTATCCAGCATGTTACCATCGCCTGTTGGTTCTGGCGTTTCGCTAAGGCGCTTGGCCAGGTGCGCAAACTCGCCTGCGAACCAGGTGTTGATCTTCAGGAGCTTGGCGTAGCTGTCTTTGTTGTCATCTGGATCATGGGACAGGGAGTGGTGCCCCTCCTCCACGCCAAGCCAGCGCATCTGGGCCATGCCGACGCTGCGCATGTATTGCAGGGTGGCCACGCGTGCCATGTCATTGGCCAGACTGTTCACGAGGAGATCGATCTGCACTCGGCTGATCTCAGGTGTGTTGTCGTTCACCAGCTCGATGCTTGGATCAATCTTAGGCACGGGATGTGCCAGCTTGCCTTGCTTATCGGCATCAGCCAAATCTTGCTCCATGCTACGGACAAGGCTCATGTGCTGCTCTAGCAGTGCCTTGTCCCGTGAACTAAGTTTTGAAGACACGCGCTTCAGGTCGTCGCGCACGTCGTCCAGGATGCTGACCAGACTCTCTTTGTCACGCATTTGACCATAAAGCTTTTTCAGCATCTGATGTGGGTCATCAATAGGAGCGATGGGCTGATTGCCACCAGCATAGCTCATGCGGGTCCAGGGATCGGCGCGGTCTGGCACCGCGACACCGAACTCCAGTGAGCCAAAGCGAGTCCTTGTCTCGGGTCGGCTTTGGAGGAAGTTTTTGATTTCTTGATCGATGGAAATGTTGCTGGCCCAGCCTGCTGGATTGCCGCCTCCGCCCATGATGTTCCCTTGCATCAATTCATCGCAGGTCAGCAGGCAGCTCATGCCGCGCATATGGCTGTCCCCATCACCGCGGACTTGATTGGCGATGCCGTGTAAAATGAGCGTCTTCTCTTTAAACGCCTCCAGTGGCTTCAGGATGGTTTTAAACTGAGCATTGGCACCTTCTTGGTCCGGCCAGAATTCATTCGGCAATGTCCCGTTTGGCGAGAACATGACGATCAATCGCTGCCTGCGCTGCGGTGTCGGTGCTCCAGTCAGGCTTGGCAGGCCGCCCAAGAAGGGCAGGGCAGCCGCTGAGATTCCGAGATCCCGCAGGAATTGGCGACGATTGAGGTGTTTCATAAGAGGGGGCTATGGCTACGGGTTCCAACACCTTCTTCTTACGTCCACACCTCTTTTATCGCCACTCTTTTAAGCGCTCGGGGAAGGGACAATTGGAGCAGGCGCTTTCGTCTTCCAGGCAGAAATCTTCATACAACTGTAGCAGGCCTTGCTGTTGATGAAGCTTCTTTTGGAACTCAGCGCTCTGCGGATGTTCTCCAAAAAGGCGCAAAGAGGCGCGGCGAAGCTTTTGATTATCCAGCATCGCTGGTAACTCCAGATACTCAGCCCAGAGACGGGTGCGCTCAGGCATGAGCAGCGGGTAGGCTACATTGGCCAGCATCTCTTGCACACGTGTTTCGCCGATCAGAGCCATGGGTTTAGCGGCAGGCTCTGCCAGCAATGTGTAGTGACTGGCCCAGAAATCGTGGCGCAGATTTAGCAGGTTTTTTGTCCAACTGGCCTGGCTCCAGCGGCTAGCCTCCATGAGCGGTGCGGCGATGCTATCCCAGATGCTGAGCATGGCGGTGAGAGCTCCGAGTCGGCGTTGAGGATGGTTGCCGGGCCGGGTGGCGGCCAGCTTCCAATGCGGCAGCTGAGGGACCGTTAGCCAGCGCTGACATTCGTCCCGCAAACGCCACCAATCCTGCCAGATCTGGCGTAGATAATCGCGAGTGGCAGGCTGAGTGTCCTCAAAGCACACCTTTTCCATGAAACCGCTGATGCCAAACAGCAGCGCTTCACGCTCTGCATGGGGGCGTTTTTTGAGCCGTTTCAAGGGCAATCGCTGACTGAGCAGAAGAAACGGCTGTTGGTTATTCCGATAACCAAGGGTCTGCGCCAAAGCCTGGTATATCGCCTGTTCACGACCATGCGCGGTCACGGCAAGGTGCAGCCGCTTGGACTTTTTCTCTAAACGATACTGGGCAGCGGACTCGATGATTGACTGCACACGTGTTTCTTCCATCTCCTTCAAAGGCGTGGAACAGCGCCCGAGTCGTGCCGCAGCTAGACTGCGATTCGGTCTGGCATCCTGCGTCAGCATCGCCATGCTGGTGAGTATCTGCGGCACTTCCTTGTGCTCCACTGTTCGGGTGAAGAAACGCTGCTCGGGTGCCTGCAAAAAAACGTGCAGGATGACTCGGCGATACTCTGGATTGGCTCCATGCCCATGGCGTTCCCAGTCGCGGGCGTCAGGGTCTAGCTCGATTTCTCCATGCTGGTTGATGCCATCGATTTGAACGGTGCAATCCGTGAAGTCGGGGCCTGGGCCAGAATTCCAAAGACCGAAATCGACGATTTTGACCGCCTTGCCGTCAGTGCTGGTAAACTCATGCCCGAAAGCACCAGCAAACCAAAGGCTCTGAAGATCCAGTTCACTCAAAGGCTCCAACAATGGTAGCGAGGCCGAGGTTTCCTCCAAGCCAGAGAAAATGGCATCGCGGAAACGAGCATAGCGGTCAGCTAGAGGAAGTGGAGTCAGCAAACTCATGAGAAATCTTTAAGCAGTAAGTCACCAGGATCAACACTGGGAGTCAGTGCCCTGGATTTTGTTGCGCGTGATTCATTTGGCTTTCTGCGATGCCACGCAGGTCTTGCCAGATTTCAATCGCGGTCTAATCTGGGGGGACTATGAAGAAAATTCTCCGACTTGCTCTGATCTTGATTGTTGTGCTGGGGCTGCTCCTGGGCGTTGGCTTGGGCATTGGGTCTTGGTGGATCATGCGTAAGATGGGGCCAGATATGTGGGTGAAGCTGGCGGAGGAAAAGTGGAACTGCCGAATGCAGATCCAGGATGCTGAACTGAGTCTGCTGTCACGGCCAGCTAAGCTGATCTTCCAGGAGGTGAAGCTGGCTGCTAGAGATGCGGAGGTGATGAAGGAACCGAGCGAGCGCGAGCCGATGGCTGATGGCGCGGCGCAGATCGTGATTCCTGAAATCGTGCTGGAGGTGAAGCTGGATGATTTGCTGAATAAGCGGCTGTTCATCGAGAAGCTGCGGATCGTCGCGCCAGTGGTGAATGAGGTGCAGACGGC
>JAPLUM010000096.1 GCA_026397605.1 Verrucomicrobiota bacterium
CTCGCCAGCCAAGCCATGGCATAAAGTGGTGGACACCTTTACCTTTGAAAACGGCACACTCAAAGGCGTGCAGACTCGCGAAAAAGATATGCCATCCAAGGATGGTAAATCCGTGATCAAAGCTCATGCCGCTGTCTATGGTCTGGAAATCCCGACCAAGGATAGCGTGGTGGAAACCAAGATCCGTTTTGAAGGGGCCACCATGATCGACGTTGAGTTTGACGACCGTCAATTCAAAGGGGCGCATTACGGCCATCTCTGTCGCGCCCAAGTTCGCTTGAATGGTGTTACCCTCATTGATGAAAGAGATGGCGGCATGAAGAACGACATTCGCGAAATGCGCAACGATCCGACGAAAAAGAAGGAGGTTTCTGAACTTCTGAAAGGCCGTCAGGTCACTTACCCTGCCCAGCTCGAGGTCGGAAAATGGTACACTCTCGTTGTAGAAACGGTGGGTGATGAAATGCGCGTCACTATTGATGGTAAACCAGCTGGTTATTTAAAATCTTCAGGCATCGCACACGCCACAAAATCGAAGATCGAGCTCGGTGTCGCTGGCAAAAGCGGCTTCTTCGATGACATCAAAGTCTGGAATGCAGCCAGCAAATAGCGGAATCAATCTCCATGCTTCACAGCCTACGCATCGCATCCTTCCTCGTTGTTTCAGTCGGCCTTTGCCATGCCGATCATGCGCTGCCGGGCCAGTCTGTTCATGGGGAGTCCTTTAATGAAGGACCACGCCAGTCCGCCGTGCTGCTGCCTGGCTGCGGCAAGGTCAGCTTCCCGATCAGTACCAAAAACTCTGAAGCTCAGGCTTTCTTCAATCAAGGAATCGGACAGTTGCATGGCTTCTGGTATTTTGAAGCGGAACGCTCTTTCCGACAAGTAGCTGCACTGGATAAAGAATGCCCAATGGCCTACTGGGGCATGGCGATGGCGAACTCAGGCAATGAAAAACGCGCCAAGGAGTTCATGAAAAAAGCCACGGCTCTCAAAGAGAAGGCTAACGCTCATGAGAAGCTCTGGATCACGACGCTGGAGACTTTTTACAAAGACGCCAAAGATGATAAACGAGATAAAAAGCAGCGGGCGCTAGACTACATCCGCGACCTGGAAACCATCGTTCAAGATCATCCTGACGATACCGAGGCCAAGGCCTTTCTTGTCTGGAAAACTTGGCACGCCAATGATGTGGCTCCGATCACGAGCTATCAGGCTGTTAACGCCATTTTAGATCAAGTCTTTGCCGCCAATCCAGAGCATCCAGCACACCACTACCGGATTCATTTGTGGGATAGCCGTAAGCCTGCGCAGGCGCTAAAATCCGCCGCAGTCAATGGACAGGTGGCCCCAGGAGTCGCCCATATGTGGCACATGCCAGGGCATACGTTTTCAAAGCTCAAACGCTATGATGATGCAGCCTGGCAACAAGAGGCCAGCACCCGTGTGGATCACGCCTACATGATCAAAAACTGGATCATGCCAAACATGATCCACAACTACGCCCACAACGAAGAATGGCTCATCAGAACCTACAATGAGCTGGGCCAAGCCAAAGCCGCCATAGGGCTAGCCAAAAGCCAGATCCGAATCCCCCAGCACCCAGCGAACAATACCCTGGATAAAGAAAGCAACACTGCAAGCTACGGCCGCACGCGACTCATCGATACCCTGATCAAATGGGAACTCTGGGATGAACTGTTGAGCGTGACAGACAGCCCACTGATCAGCGCCGTCATCCAGCCCAGTCATGAGGCCACGCGACTACGTGCCCGCGGGATAGCCTACTATTTCAAAGAGGATGCTAAACAGCTGGGGACCACACTCACTGCGCTAGAGGCCGTGGAAACGAAGGCAAAAGCAGATAAAGAGGCCAAAGCCAAAGAAGCTAAGGCTGTGGATTCAAAAAAATCTGCGACCACTAAAGCAACGCCAGCACGCAGCCTCAGACGCAAGCTTGATGATGATAAAAACGAGTCGGATAAAGAATACGCTGAAAAAGAATCCGGCGACAAAGCAGACACAGGCAAAGCAGACAAGCCAAAATCAGACACTTTATCCAAAGCCCTTGCAGATCTAAGAGCGCTCAATGCCGTGATCACCCACTCAAA
>JAPLUM010000072.1 GCA_026397605.1 Verrucomicrobiota bacterium
TGACTACGTTGGTGGCCCCAAAAACTGATGAAGGCGTGCTGTTGGGTAGGGTAACGCCAGGAGTCCTCCCCAGATAGGAATCACCCCAACTCACCAAAGTTCCGTCAGCCCGAAGGGCTGCAGCAATGGAAGGCTGTGCGACGAAGTCAGTCACAAGGTTCGAGGGCGAAGAATAGATTACCTCGGGTGTAAGTTTATTATTTTGGTTGGGCTGCTGGCCGAAATAACCTCCAGCCTTGCCCCACCCATAGAGGACACCCGTCGATGTAAGGGCAAATGAAGCTCCGTTGGTTAATATACCATTTAGCACGACTGGTCCGACTGTGGTTATTTTGATCACACCAGCAAGTCCAGGCACCTGAATCGGCGTTAGACTGCCTGTGGTCGAACCATTGCCTAACTGGCCATAGTCGTTGTTTCCCCATGCCCATACTGTGCCATCAGATCGGAGTGCGAGCGTGTGCCCACGGCTGCAACTCACCTGTATGACGTTTGTCATTCCAGGCACTGAGACGGGGCTATTGCGCTGAGTTGTGGATCCATCCCCAAGCTGGCCATAATCATTCCTACCCCAGACCTTGAGAGTTTGGTCGGCAAGGATCGCAACCATAAAGCCGTCCCCCGCAGTTATCTTGGTTACATTCGCAATCCCCGAGATAGCAGTTGGGGTAATTGGACTCGTGCCGATATTCGAGCCCCAGGCGATAAGTGTTCCATTTTGCAAAAGCGCTACAGCCCCGCTGCTAAAAGGGCTGGCACACTGAATAATGGGGCTTGAAGGTGAAGGAATAGGATAGGGAGACGGGGTTTGCAGGTTAGGCACAGGAGAAGCTGTCGTTGCCAAGTTATGGACACTACCCCACATCAGAAAGCCTTTGGAGGGATGACTCGCCCATCGCACCCGCCCAGAGGCACCGATAGATGTTGCTCCATCAACTGACGAAAGTTGCACGGGAAACAGTCTTTCAGGAAGAACAGAATAGCCCAGCGTACCGGACAGATTTGAACCACATGACATCACCCTACCAGAGCCGTCCAATATCAAACTGCGGCTAGATCCAGCGCAACATGCAACGACTCCAGCGTTTTCTGGAATGACAATTTCCCGAGGAGTATTTCCACTACCGACTGGCATTCCCGTTCCCAGCTCACCGACAGAACTGCTGCCCCAAGCGTATAGCTTTCCTTCTCGGTTGACGGCAAACGCATGAGCGCTGCCTCCCGACAGAAGTTGAATGTCGGACAGCCCAGCAATCGGCTGGGGAATCTTCGTAGCCCCAAAGAAGCCTCCCCCGACTCCCCAAACGGTGCCGTCAGACTTGAGGTAAAGTGAGCCTTGCTGGGTCCCTTCGACCATGATGACATCACTAACACCGTTGATTGCCACAGGGCTCAAAGCGTCCGCACTCAAGTCACCGTCACCAAGCTCGTTGTAGGAAGTTGAACCACGTCTGCCCCATGCAAATACGGCGCCATTCTTATCCACTGCGATCGAATGAACCCACCCGGCATCGACTTGCACAATCTGACTTAGACCGGGAACGGTTACAGGAGAAGTGCGAGTGGTTGTCGTCCCATCACCGAGTTGACCGTTGGTATTTTGCCCCCATGTGAACACCGCACCATCTGAGCGGACCGCCATGGCATGGAGCGATCCTGCAGAGATCCAACTGATATTTGCAAGACTGGGTATCTGTTGAGGAGTCCTATTGATTAAGCCGGAACTGGGAAGCCCAAGTCCCAGGAGTCCGCTTGTGTTGATTCCCCATGACCAAACAGTTCCGTCGGACTTCAGAGCATAACTGCAATACCCTGATGACGCAACCATCACTACGTCACGTAGATTACTGGCTTTGACCGGTGTCGGTGAATCTGCCGAGGAACCATTGCCTAGCTGCCCTTGAGCTCCTGAACCCCAGGCCCAAACCTCCCCCTGGTCCACAAGAAGGATTGTGGAGCTAAAAGACGCAAGGCGTCCGGTAACCGCTTGGGCAATTTGTAGAGGTTCAGAAGCGGTTCCTAATCCACTGGTCGATCCTCCTGACCCAAGAAGACTTGGGCTATAAACTTTGTCCAGGACCTTAGCAAGATTCAGGCGTCCGCCGCTCAAACATCGAGTCCTAAGTTCGTCGGTCATATCAACCTGATCGATCAAGATTTGCCTCGACTGCACCTCTGTCAGGTTAGGTTGCCAAAGGCGCAGCAAGGCTGCTGCGCCCGCTAACTGTGGTGCGGCCATGCTTGTGCCGTTTCGGCTCTCATAACCGTAACTTGGGTCCGCAGCCAACTTTAATCTAGTGCTCCAGATACCGGTGCCCGGAGCAAAGAGATCTACCGTTAGCCGCCCAAAATTACTGCCCGCCAAACCTGCCCAGATCGAAGGGGAGTCCAAAGAATCAGTGGCCCCTACGCTGATGACAAATCCACTTGCTGCATTAGCTGGGTAGGTGGGTAGGCGGTCATTGTTGGCTCGGCTATTGCCAGCTGCTGCCACATGCACAACGCCATAAGGCTTTGGTCTAACTGGATTGCTAAACGTCAATGTTTGGCCCGTACGCGCCGCTGTTGTGTAGTTGCTTAAAGTGACTGTGCTTCCACTCACAATCGTCACAAGTGTTCCGACAGGAATACCTGTGCCAGAGATAGTCATGGCCACTTTGATCTTTGCCTGCTCGGTTCCTGAGCCACCAACCGTGATTTGGTTCACATCTTTGAGGAAGGTGCTGGTGATTCCCGCAGGCAGGGGATCTGCCGCAGCCACGGGATTATTAATCGAGTTCAGCATCGCCAGACTGTAGCCGCTACCGCCCCAACTGTGGTTCGCTACGGCCACCACACGACCATTACGGTTCAGCGTTTTAATATAATCCAAAGCTCCCAGTGCTGTGCTGTAAGCACCATAAGTCCCAGTTCCGACTTTCTTGATAATGCGTAGGGGCAGAATCTTCACTCCCCAACAGACACCCGTGACTCCCAGCCCGTTATTCCCCACGGCCCCGATGATCCCCGCGACGTGAGTTCCGTGACCACTGTCATCCATCGGATCATTATCCTGAATGATCGTCGTCTGTACACTGCTCTGACCAATGAAGTCCCAGCCGCGCACGTCGTCGATCTTGCCATTGGCATCATCATCTAGGCCGTTGCCTGCGATCTCATTCGGGTTTGTCCACATATTGGGGGCCAGATCGGGATGTGTGTAATCTACCCCAGTGTCCACCACTGCCACGACGGTGCTTTCGGCATCGGCGGGCGTCTTCGGTTCCCTGATCACATCCCAGGCTCTCGGGGCCATGATCTTTGGCAGATGCCACTGTGGACCTGGGGCACCCGCATAGAGAGGATCGTTCGGAGTGGTGTCAGCACCACTCATAAGGAAGTCAGGCTCGGCGAACTTCACCACCTCTTTGAGTTTCCCCAGCGCCAGAACCGCCCGCTCAAGACTGCGTTCACCCTCGGCAGGCACTTCCACCAGATAGAGGCCACTCTGGGTGATCTGGTCTCGAATACGCGTCCTGGCAGGAAGAGAGCGCTGAAGCCGCTCACGCGTGATGCCCGCCACCGTCTGCACCATCACATGGTCCGCCACCATGGCTGTCTCCCAGAGAAGTTCGCCGGGTGATGATGCCGAGGATAATGGCGCGCGTGATTGTTCCATAACGGGGGCGGCTTTCACATCTTCCGCCGTCGGCTTGCGGTCTTCTTCACCAAAGCCAGGAAAACCATAAATGCCAGCTGCTGCGATAAGCGGCTGACGATCCAAACGATAGATTCGATCTACGCGTACGCGATGATAAGGAAACTCGGGCACCTCATAAACTTCACTCACGCGCCGAAGGGGCACCGAAGGGCCAAGTTCAAGCGACTTGCGCAGATCTGGCTCCCATGTTTGAGCTTCAAACAGCCGTGCTTCCCGTCTTTCCAGTCTTCCTGCAGCAACGATGGCATCGAAGATCTGTGCTTGAACAGTAGGCTCAAGTGAACTTGACTCTTTTTGTATTGGCAAGGCTAGGAGGGGCTTCGTCGCCACGGCAGACCTGAATTGGAAAGTTTCCGCAGCTGGCTCTTCTTTCGAAAGCTGCCAGAGGACAGCACCTAGAACTGCAGCCGAAAAAAGAGGAATGAAGATTTTTTTCATAGCGCTGATAATTTAGAAAGCAGGCCCCAGAGGGGAACCGACGGGGACTTCAGTGACATTCGGCAGCAAACCACCAGGAATGTCCTGCGTCTGCATCCTGATCGTACCGAAGCCGCCTTGATTAAACTGCGCCCCACTAGGGTTCACAAAGATGTCCACGAGGCCAGTCGATCTGACACTGCCACCCGGATCTACACGGACGACGGATGCAGAGAGAATGGAGCTTGGGCTGTCGATCACCACATTGCCACGGAAGCGAAGCATGGAGGCTCCGGCAGCGTAGAATTTCAGAACGGTGCGCGCCACGAAGGAGCCGCCATCAATAATCACTGCATCGCCACTGGCGCTGTGCCCGCGGGCCTTGATGACATCGGCATTCAGGTTCGCATTTCTGAGCGTGAGCATTCCACCTGCCTCGCCGGCATCCAGCACGATCTGACCACTGGTTGCATTCGCACGGAGGATGGAGTTATCCACGAGGATGGCCTTTCCGCCTGAGTCAAATTGGATGCTGCCAGCCATCGCCGCCAGCTCTGAGGAATTCCGAACCGTGATCGTCGAAGGTGCCGCAGCTTTGCCGAGGGTGATCCCTTTGGGCGCGGTCACGCTGCTTTGATCGATGCCGATGCGCTGCTGGCCGCCGCCTTTGGCTCCATTCATCGTCACGGCCCCGGCTTCCATCGTGGTTTGATTCACACTCAAATCGAATTCACGGGTGCTGTCCCGACCATACGCCACCAAGGTCAGCGTCTCCGATGGCTGAGTCCCGCTTCCGGCTTTCAGACTCGCATTCTGAATGTCCAGCGCACGGGCATTGAGTTCCAAAGATGTTCGGACTGGAGTACTCAAATCTGCTCCCGGCATCACCAACAAAGTGTCATCCGCCACGATCCGCAGCTTTTGGGGGGATGCCCCAAAAACGTCAGGATCAACAGTCACGATCCCACTCACAGAAGGCAGTGTGGTGCTGCCATCATCCTCAGGGATGCTGCGCAAATTGACCTCAAGGGTTTTCGCCTTTGCTCCACGGCGGGTTATGGTGGTGTTCGAGAGTGTGGTGAAATTGTTGTCTGGCGGAATGTAAGACTGCGTCTGTACAATCGCGTTCGTATCATCCAGATCATTCACGAGCTGAAACACCGTCACCTCAGGGGAGGCCCCTTTCAGAGCAAAGGGTGTCTGCGTGATGAAGCCCCCGTTGAGGTCGCCACTTTGTTCACTGATGCTGGATTGAATGAATGGATCCGTCGGCGGGGGGCCGAGAGACCCCGCCGTCAGTGTGGAAGTCATCACAAGCCGATTGAGATCTACCTCCACGGGATCAGGCAGGCGGTTGTCAGCTGGATTGATCACCAGCATCTGTCCGGCATTGAGGGTGATGAACTCGCCCAGGAGCGACTGCAAGGCCACTCGGATGCGCCCTTCTAACACGGTGATCTTGATATAGCTGCCCGGCTGGTAAGCGATGAGTGCGGTGCCCTGAACTTGGAATTGATAACCTGGTGCTGTGACTTTTACCGTGCCGCGCTTCTTCGCGCCATCGCTACCCACCATCATCACGCCCTGCTGCAAATTCACTTGTTCTTCTTTGCCCACCTGGAGCTGTGAGTTGGACCCTAGCCTGACGAAACCTTTGTCCAGCCTGATTTGGCCCTGGCTGGATTTCTTCGTGGTAAAGTTGGAGCCAGGAGGCAGCGACTGTGCGGTCTTTGCTGAAGCGCCGCCTTTGACAGCCTCCACCGTGGCTGCTCGCCCTTCAACGCAGGCCAGCAATGCGATGATGCTAAAGATGCGTAACGTTTTCATAGGGTTTTAAAATTCCCAATGGGCGGTGAGTCCGGCACCGACGATGAAGTTTTGGTAATCAAAGGCAGCGCCGGAGGAACGGTTCACTGTGTAACTGCCCGTCAGGCTGGCACGCAGCCAGTCGGTAAAAGCATAATTCATGCCTGTAATCATGACATGGTTCCAATCCTGGCGTTCACCAGTGCGATAGAGATAGTAGGCTCCACGATAGCTGAGCTGCACTGTCAGCGCCTCTGTCAGTCGTAGTTTCCAGCCTGTAAACAGACTCAATTCATGCCGTCCTGCTTCCCAAGGCTCTGGAGCGAGGCTCCAGTCGGCATAGGCTCCAGCAAAAATCTGCTGCCCGCGTGAGATCTTCCACACCTTCTGCAAGCCGAGGCTGGCAATATGATTTTCATAGAGTGGCGTGCCGAGATTTACCTCCGTGAGCTTGTAGTAGCTGTAGCGGGTAACGAGAAAAGTATCTCGTATCTTCGGAAGCATGTACATTACACCCAGGTCTGCCCGAATTAAGTCGAAGTCAAATTCAGTGAACTGGCTGTGCCTCACCGTATGATAGTCCAATCCACCAGTAAAGAAGATATTCCCTGCCACACGGTTTGAGTAACCTGCTCGGAGTCCCGTGCGCAAGTATGTGTCGGATTGCATATTTTTTGCAGCAAGTGCCACATTATCGGTC
>JAPLUM010000097.1 GCA_026397605.1 Verrucomicrobiota bacterium
GCCACATGAATCCGGTAAAGCACACGGTCGTCAAAGTTGTAGCGGTTTGGACCCACGCCTGGCTCCTCATGCGGATAGACAGAGAGCGCTACCGTCAGGTATTTCGTCAGATTGCGAGTCGTGACAAAAGCATAGACGTCCGTCGTATTCGCGGCGGGCTCCAGCGTGATGAGCGGCGCGTCCATGTGGCTGGATGCCCGACCTTGCGGGGGCATGAGTGAGGCTAGCAGCAGAGCGGCTAACAATGGATGGGATCTTTTTTTCATGTGTTTGGTACTTGGGTTTTCGGGGACAATGTAGGGGAGGTCGGGGGATTAGTTGGCTGTGCTTGCATCCAGCAACTTCAGCTCAGAAGGCAGCAGTTGGTGACGCATGAGCCGCGCTTTGCTCAGCTGCTCCAGCGCCAGCGTCGGCTCGCCAGCCGTCTTAGCGATCAGGCCAGCATGGAGAAAAAGCCGAGCATCATGCGTGCCCTCAGCCAAAGCACGACGCGCGCTGATCATCGCGGCGACAGACTCACCCGCCGCATGTTGCGTCCAGGCCAGTGCATCCCAGGAATACACATCCCTGCGCGCCATCACCTCAGCTTTGGCCAAATCAAGCGCCTGCTCCAGCGCCACACCGCGAGTGGCCAAGTGCAGTGCAAAGGAGCGAGGATCAGCCTTGGCTCCTTGCTGTTCCAGGACACCGATCACGACGACTGCTTCATCGCTGCGGCCTGCACTTTGCAGAGCCTCTGCCAGCGCCCACTGCACCTCCGGCAGCGGCAGCTTAGCAGCCGCCTTCTGGAGACAAGTCACCGCCTCTGAAGTCTTGCCCTGAGCTAACAGCACTCTACCATGCACCAGCAGCGCATGAGGATAATCCATGACCAGCTCCTCTGCCCGCTTCGCCGACTGTTCCGCTAACGAAAGATCATCATTCTGCCATTGATAAAAAGCCAACTTCGTCGTCACCCAAGCCAGCGCCTCAGGGTCGCGATAACCCGCACTGGCCACCGCCAGCTGCGTCATCTCGATGGCACCCACCACATCTCCCTTGAGCCAACGCAGATGCGCTACTCGGCTGTAGCTCGGCATGCAGGGCTTCGTATCGATCATCGCCTGATACATTGGCAGCGCCTCTTCCAGCTGCCCTTGCTCCATCAGCGCATCCCCAAGCAATGCATAATCCTGCATCTCCTGACGCAGCTTGATCAGTTGCCGTGCTGTCTCCTCCGCATCATGAAACTGATGCATCGCTAACAAAGAATGCCCACGCAGCATCAGCGCGGCCGGATTGTTTGAATTCAGACTCAGTAAAAGCTGGCCACAAACATCCGAGCGCACATACAGCGTCTCATCAAAACTCAACCGTGCCTGAGCGATGTATAACTGCGCCAATTTCTCCAGCACCTTGTCATCCTCCGGCTTCGCCTTCAGCGCCACTTGCAGCTTGGCAATCATCGGCGTGATCCGTCCACCGCCCTCCACCTTCTGCATCAGCAACCGCAGCGCCTCCTCTTTGGGAAGATTCAACGGCGCTAAAGTGTGAGCACGGATGCACGGACATCCTAAAGTCAGAATGACCAGGCCAAGGGAAAGAAGAGAGAACTGCATAACGCCCAGTTCTCCGCACTCCTCATCATCTTGGATTCAAAGAATCTAAAAATATTTTAAAAACTGCCGAGTCGGGCCAGTAGCATAGGCTTTCTAGCCTGTTCTTTGGTCTTTGTTCTTTGTCGGAGGATAGGCGTCCTCGCCTGTCAATGTCCAGAGGCGTCCCGCCTTTTCAGTAGCGGCGGGGACGCCGCCGTTCCTTGATTCCCAATCCCTGAATTTAGGTCCTATTTTTACCGGCTCTCTGAAACAAAAGACTCCCGCCGATGGCTTTTCCATTATCCGTGAAATCTGCGTCATCTGTTGATGAGTGTTCACGGAGAAAGGATCCACCGATTTCAAAGATGACCTAGAGAAGATGAATGCGCTGATTCTCAAAGAGCGACGGTAATGACACAGCCATGGCTTGACCCCAAGTAGCTTTTCCGCTTCCATCGGTACATTAATTCAACAATGGCGCAGATTCCTGCCCCCCTGCTCGCACTTCTATTTTCCAGGCTTTATCTCAACTAAACCTTAACCCCGCGATCAACGCTAGCTCCTGCAAGTGAGCTTGCTATCGCATACCCGTTGATATGGCAACTCAGCGAGTCTCCTGCAGAACGAACACCATCATTACCGAGCAACCCTCCAATTCCGTAAGCACGCCTCCAAGCCTTCCACATTCCGGTCCGAGTCTGCGAGCGCCGCTATTAGCGACACTCATCAGTCTCGCTGTTGTTGTGCTGCTCATGCTCGTGGCCTTAGTTTTCGCTGTGCCTCATTTCGCAGACATCTTTCGGATGATCGGTAGTGGCGGCCCGTCAGACCCAGAGGCTCTCCGGGCGCCTATCCAGAACATCCTTTCACCCGGCATGTTCCTTTTGGGCTGCGTCTCCATTCTGGCATGCTGCGTTTTCTTTTTTGCGTCTAACTGGCTAATCATCGCCATCATAATCCACGTCGCCCGCCGCTGACCATAACTAAGATGGATCGTAGCTTGCATCCAACCAAGTCGCCGAGCAAAACAAATGCAGGCTACGGCTCGTATGGTATCTGTTGTGTCATCGAAGGTTGCCGCTGACCGCCGCCTAATTCCAAACGTTCTACCTCAAAAATGAAGACCTCGATTATCACCCTCCTGCTTTCCATTGCCGTTTCATCCCTGTCGTGGGCTAGTGCTCCTGCGATCAAGGTGATCGAGCACACTTCTCGAGGTGAATCGAAGAATGTTGGCTCTGTGAGTGCGGGCGACGATGTTACGCGTGCAGAGATTCTTAACTTGTGGAAGGATGCGAAGAAGGCGTTTCCGACAGACCGCCGGAACTTGTTTGGCTCGGATTCTGGCTATGTAGAGATCACGATTACGAATGGAGATGATGCGGTCGTGATGCGGTCGTGGCACACCCTCTTCGAGAACAATCCGAAGGTCGTCGTCACTTCTCATGGGGTTGAGTCACTCGAAGGGAGAGTGAAAGACGAGGTATTAAAGGCAGATGAAGAGTGGTATCGCGAAGCGCGAAGAGTCTTTGACGGAATAGTCAAGTTCACCCAATCCAAGGCAGAACAAAACGGCGGTGAACAGCCGGCTGCCCGTCCCGAGTCGAAATGACCCACTTTCCTACACCCATGAATCCTGTTGCGGAGAGTCGCTCCTGGGAGCCGCAGTGACACCTCACGTACTCAACGATAACCACACCATTTACCATGTCCGTCTCCCGAGATTGCATTGATCGTCTTATCGCAGACCGGGCGCTCATTTCGGTTCGTCGGAAGCGAGTAGATGACCACTTCATTCAGGCGTTTCCTATCGCCGTATCTCAGCGACTTGTGCTCCTTCAGTATGTTAGCGACTTCCGCATTGATGGCTTCATGTTGTTGCGTCTTCGAGACATTTCAGACTGGAAGGTTGGCGATACGAACATTTTCCAGCGAAGATTGCTTCAAGAAGGGGGTGTTCTTGATCAAGTGCAGTTTGATTTCAAAGCTCCTATCGACAGTTACATTAGCTTTTACCAGCGACACTTCGACCGCCTAGCTCTATGAACTTCGATTCTCGCCCTTGGTTGTAGGAGTGCCTGCGCCTGATGTTGAAAATTGAAGGTCCACATGCCAAGTACAAGTTCGACGAGCCTAATTAAATGCAACCCGCTATGAATACGCCACCAAGAGATCGTGAAGAATTCTGGATTCGGTTCGTTTGTGCCTTCCTCTTTTTTGGATTTCTTGCGGCTCTCTTGATCGTTCGATTTATTGATTCGCTGGGCATCGCTCAAGGGCTTGGGCTCTGGACGGTAGTGGTTCTTTGGGTCAGTGTTTATGCTGCAAAAGTAGGCGACCAAGCTTGGCTCGATCTAATTGAAGCAATCAGGCGGTGGTGATACTATCCAACAAGACGTCGCTCCCAAAGCCTGCTTTGGAATTTGCCACATCTGCTATCCCCCCCATATCCCTCAACCCGCCACCCGACAAGATGCACGACGAAGACACCAAATGGTTTGCTGTGAGTCTGCGCATTACGGGCGATGCCTTAGACCCAACCCAGTTGGAAAGTTTGTTTGGTCTTAAGCCTGACATTCTCGGGATCAGAGGCCAGCCGAGACAAGGCAAGAACGGCAGACTTTATGCGCCATACGAGACGAATCTTTGGAGTTATCAAGAGGGGGTAAGTTCGGAAATTAGCTTTGATCAGCGGATTCACAGCCTATTTGAGCGACTTGGGAGCAGGGTTTCAGAACTGCGGCGTTTGTCAGCCACTGATGGAGTCGATGTCGAGTTATTCTGTGGCTTTAGCAGCGGTAACGGGCAGGGAGGAGACACACTTCGACCTGAGACACTGAAGTTACTTGCGGATGCTGGGCTGTCGGTGACGCTTGATCTCTATCCACCGGACGTTGACATTGACGATATGGCTAAATAGAACAGTTCTTAACCAACAAGCTGGCCTGATTAATAGGGTTCTCATTGGGCGTTTGTTTGAAAGTGCGAAAATTTTCACTGTCCCCGGAATCTCAGTGCTATTTTTTGCCATCCCATCTTTTTGCCGGCCATCAGGAAAGGCGGCCTAAAGGCCGAACTACGAACGAAGAACAAAGCACCAAGAACAAGGGATACCGCAAACCCTGTCTGCAATAAATCTGGGGAATGGTGAGTATTGATGGGCGTGATGAAGTGGTTTTTTTATTCTGCGATGGTGTCAGCGCTGCCTTTGTCGGCGGCGGATTTAACCTTGCAGATTCCTGCGTCGGCCAATAGAGCCGGGGTGGTGAGGGTGGATGCGGCTCTGGAGTCGTGGAAGCTGCCGGAGGTCACGCTTTCTGAAGGGCTTGTGTTTTCTGTGGCGGCGGCAGCGCCGTTGGTGACGCACCCGATGATGGCTTGTCTGGATGATCGAGGGCGGCTCTTTGTCGGGGATGCGGTAGGGATGAACTGGACAAAGGCGCAGTTGCAGGAGAATCCACCGAACCGTGTGCTGATGCTGGAGGATACAAATGGCGACGGAAACTATGATCAAAGCACGATCTATGCGGATCGGATGACTTTTCCCCAGGGGGCCTGCTGGCTGGATGGATCGCTCTATGTTGGATCACCGCCGTCGATCTGGAAGCTGACGGATACGAATGAGGATGGTGTGGCCGATAAGCGGGAGGAGATTGTGACGGGTTTTGATTACACGGGGAATGCGGCAGATATTCACGGTCCGTTCCTGCATCCCAATGGCCGGCTGTATTGGTGTCATGGTCGGAAAGGCCATAAGGTAACGCAGAAGGAGGGTGGTCTTGTCGATGAGTCCATGGCCTGTGGTATCTGGAGCTGTAAGCCTGATGGGGCGGATGTTCAGTGGCATTCTCTGGGCTGTGGTGACAATCCGGTGGAGGTGGACTTTACGCCAGAGGGGGATGTGGTGGGTGTGCAGAATCTCTATTACAATCAACCGCGTGGAGATACCCTGATGCATTGGCTTTATGGCGGAGTCTATGAGCGTGCGGATCAGATGCAGGCGATCTCGCATCTATCGAGAACTCTGGAGCGCATGCCTGTGATGCATAACTTTGGACATGTGGCGGTGAGTGGTTGTTGTTTTTGGAAGGCGTATCCCTCTGAGGCTTTGAGCTTCATGGTCACGCATTTCAATACTCAGCGGCTGGTGCGCATGGAGCTGACTGCTGAGGGGAGTAGCTACAAGGCTACCGAGAATGAGTTTTTGAAGCTGCACGATCCAGACATTCATCTGACGGATGTGCTGGAAGATCCCAAAGATGGGTCGCTCCTGCTGATCAATACTGGCGGCTGGTTCCGGCTGGGCTGTCCCAGCAGCCTGATCGCCAAGGCGGATCTTTTGGGCGCGGTGTATCGGATCAAGCCAACGAAGCCGTTCCTGCTGCCTCTGAGAAAGACCGTGGCAGAAAGAGTGGGACCAGAAGCGATGATGGCTGATTTACGATCCAATCATCCTGCGCTGCAGCGTCGCGCTCTCGAGCGATTGGTTCAGGACATTCCTGAGGGGCTAGGAGCTGAGGGTGCACGCGATCCGCGCTGGGCCTCCCTGAGTCAGGAGCTGCAATCATGGATGCATGAGCGGCTGGATCCGCCTTTGGAGCATGCGCTGATTTTGGCGGCGCAACGGCTGAATCTCATAAAGTTCACTGCGCAGGATCTCATGACGGAGACGCATCCTCTGGCGCTGCGCAGGATGCTGGCCAGCTTTGTGCCGGATGATGCTTCTAGTCGGACGCAAAGGATGGAAGTGGCTGCTAGGCATCTGGATTCAGTCGATGCGGACTTGGCGCGCTTTTGCCTGAATCTGGTCATCCAGCAAGCTGATGCCGACGAATGGGTGACGCCGAAACTGCAAGGCTGGATCAAACAGGACACTCTTTCGACCCGGCGTGCTGAGGTTCTGAAGTCCTATGGGGCAGCCCTGATTAGGAAGCCGCAGACTCAGGCACTGATCACGGCGCTCTTAACGCATGAATCACCGAATGCTAAGGCGGTAGCACTGGAGGTGCTGGCGGCTCAGACGGCGGGTGTGCGGTTGGATGTCTGGGAAGCGCCTCTGGACAAGATGCTTTCTGTGCAGCCAACACTGACTGTTTTAGAGGCCATCAAGAAACAAAAGTCGCCTCACTTTGATGCGGCGTTGCAGGCGCTGGCTGCGGATACCAAGCGGCCGCTTTCTCTGCGCTTGAAGGCGCTGGATGCGGTCAAAGCTCTCAAGCTCGCTGGGGAGACTTTGGAGCTGGTCAAAGCGGTTTTAGCCGATGCTGGTTCCAGTGCTGCGGCTAAAATTCAGGCGGCCAGTATGATCACGGCTGCGGCTCTGCCGGTGATGGAGTTGTCTGAACTCGCGCCGCTATTAGCCAGTGTGGGACCGGTGGAACTGAAGGCGCTACTGCC
>JAPLUM010000216.1 GCA_026397605.1 Verrucomicrobiota bacterium
GCTTGAAGAACTGGGTGAGGCGGACGCTTTTCAGGCCATCCGCACTAGTGGTGACTTTGGCCGTGCCCCAGGCATCATAGCTGGTGCTGGTCTGGAGGGTGCCTGATAAAGCCAACCCTTTACACCGCAAGAGATTCAGACACCGCAGAGAAAACTCACTCTCCGACTCGGCGGTGTCTAAACCTCTTGCGGTGGAAATCTGCTGGCGGAGTGCAGGCTGAGCTGAGTGAAAAGCCGTGCGCTGAGGCTGCGTCCACCAGTCAGGGATGCCCGCATAACAGGGCATCAAAAGCGTGAGCGCCATCTGTACAGCCACCAGGCAATCACGCCAAAAAGAAGGCGTACGGAAGTGTACTAGACTGGCACTTCCACGGCGCATCAGGTCGTAAAGCTGAGTTGAGCTCAATTTGGATCAAGAAAACAGATCATGCGGACAAGAAATTAGTCTTGCCAGACAGTGAGCCGGATGGATTCAATAAACACTGGCTTCGCGAATTTTGCAGCGCTGCTTCAACATAGAAGTGTTCGGGACCGAGGAGCTATCTTGATTTTATTTTTGAGTGGGTTGGCATAGCCAATGCCATTGGTTGGCTTGTGGGTTCATTTTTAAAGAAATCCAACACCGAAATATTTACGTCAAAATCAACGATCAAGCCGCTTAACCGAGTGCCATTCGGGACAGGCCCTTTATTTCTTATTTGGGTTTATTTAACTCATTGAAGTTCGCGCTCAATAAGGCGCATGCAGACACTCGATCCTATCTCTCCTAAATGCGCGCATTCGAAGATACCTGTCAGCGCCTCCGCGGGAACCGGCAGGAAATAATGTTTAGCCAAGAAATAACATGCTATGGATTCATCCCACCTGTCTGCTCTATGTAGAAACTGATTCGCAACCATCCATTCGATAGCCTTTTCTGGTTCAATTAGATGGTTAAGCCAAGGCAGTGCAATGTTGAAGAAAAACCCATCAATTTCCTCGATAACTATTTTCAAATCAGACTCCTTATCTTGGAAAGTCCATTGGTCAGGTCCAGTCGAGCGACTTGGAATATTCGTCATGTAGCTCCATAGTGTAAAACTATTCGAATCCTCCTTAATACCATATTCTCCATTAGCTAGTTTATAGAATTCTTCTTCAACAGAATGAAACCTGACTCCTGCTCTGAAACCTAGACGAAACTCACCGAACTTTCGGTGAAGATCAGCTTCGATAATCACCGCACGATCCTGACTCATAGACTTCGTTAAAGTATAATAACGTCCTGAACCTTTTCCAACAAACCCTTCAGTTTCAAAGAATCTTGATTCGGAAATGATACTTTTCACTTTCATATTAGCACTTTAATAACGCAGTAGTTTAGTTCCAACTGTTTTTACACCATCCCACAGTTTGCTACTAGCTCCTTTTGTCTCCATATTCATGTCAAAAGTAGATTGCGGACGAGCATATCTTGCATTTCCAGACTTCACTTCAAAAGCCTCAAGATCGCCTGCGGGACTGGTGGCTATAATGTCTGGGTATCGAGTATTCCCAGCCGCGTCTGTGACTCTTACACCTTGCCCATGGATTTCATATCCCTGAGCTTTTAGGTCTGCGACAGCCCGCTGCTCGGCTGCTTTTCCTTGCTGGTAATTTGCTGTTACTTGGGGACTGCTAAAATGCTCGTTAATAGCAACTCCAGCATCATAAACATCCAGGGCCGTTCCGACTCCTGGAACCATAGCGGCAGCATTTCTTAATGCGCCAGCATAGTCTCCCTGATAAAGACTGATGCCGACATTGGCTGCATCTGCTATTTCACCAATACCAGGTATCTTACTGAGGTGGACCCCGTTCTTCGGCCAGGATTGCGTGAAATTAAGTTATAGCGTTCACAGCTTGGGGTGATGTTTGTTTCGGTTATCTGAGGAGGCGTCGCAAGG
>JAPLUM010000037.1 GCA_026397605.1 Verrucomicrobiota bacterium
CTGCAACTATCCGCAGCCGAAATTTGTGAAATGGTGGCTGAGCCAATTCCGCCGCTGGGGCATGGTCGAAGGAGCACCTGACTACGATGGCGTGGCCAAGGCACTCGCCGCCACCACCCTCTATGAAGAGGCAATGAAGGAAATCGGTTACACTGGCGGCATGCTCGACGACTCCGCATTGACCTTTATGGACGGAGCCGTCTTCGACCCAACAAAGCCAGAAGAGTTCGCTCTCTCGGCTGCCATCAAAAATATCAAAGGCTAGTCCTTTAAATCCTCTGCACGCTGGCCTGAGGCTCCCCCAAGGCCAGCGTGCATCTTCTTTTCAATCGAACACTTCAACACTGCCGCCGCCGTGAAACTCAGCAAAGATTTCCTCACCACCTACATCCTGCCCCTGCTCGGTATCTTTGCCGTGCTTCTCATTTGGACTGCTTTATCCGGCGGCATCCGAGAGGAAAAAACAGCGTCTGGCTTCAACAAAAAGATCAAGACTGGCCTCATCCAGGATCTGCCCAGCCCTTATCAAACATGGGTTAAAACCAAGAAGTACATCGTTGAACCCTTTGCCAAGCGCGAAGAACTCGATCAGGGCATCCTGCGCTTCACATGGTATTCACTCATCGTCGTCGCCAAAGGTTACTTCATCGCTTTGTTAGTCGGCACACCCATTGGATTCATGCTCGGACTCTCCAAGGTTTTCACCCGCATGTTTGACCCGATCATTCAGATTTTACGTCCTGTCTCGCCACTTGCCTGGATGCCGCTAGGCGTCGTCCTTTTCATGGGCGCTGGAAAAAATGCCAATGACCTCGGCGCACTCTTCACCATCGCCGTCTGCTCCATGTGGCCCACAGTTCTCAATACCGCCGTCGGCGTGCGTGCCGTGCCGCAGGATTACCTCAATGTCGCTAAAGTGCTGAAACTTTCCAAATGGAAGACGCTATGGAAAGTGCTCGTCCCAGCCACCCTACCCTACATGTTCACAGGCTATCGACTCAGCCTCGGCATCGCCTGGCTAGTCATCGTTGCCGTAGAAATGCTCACCGGACGCATCGGCATCGGCAACTTCCTCTGGAATGAGTATAACAATGGCCTCTACACCAGCATCATCCTCAGTATCCTCACCATCGGCTTCGTCGGCTGGGCTCTTGATCGCCTCATGAGCCTGTTGGAAAGTCGGTTTAAATCAATCTAACTTGGATTTATGATTGATGATTTACGATTTATGATTTGGCCGGACTCGGCTCTTCGTGGTGGATCGTGTTGCGTTGAATATCTTCGTGAGTTCTTCAGCTTCTTGAAGCAGCCCCTTGAGACGCCTTGCAGGGAGAAGCTCAGCTCTTTGAGCCAACTCAATCCAAAAGCCGCTCTCATCAGCCTCCTCAAGCACGATGGTGATCTTGTGAATAAAGTCGGCATCAGACTTGGCTCGCAGTGCCGCACGATAATTGGCAGCTACGGAAGTTGCACTTCGGGCGATCTGCCCACTCACCGTTTTACCAGCCGTTGTCTTCGGCAGCGCATCCACCATTTTAAGGATACGCACCGCAAATTCCATCGTCCTTTCTTTGAGTTGTGTCGTCGTCATAGACCTGACATTTCAAATCAAAAATCATAGATCGTAAATCATAAATTTCATATGTCCTTTATCGAAATCAAAGACGCCGCCAAAGGTTTTGGCAGTCCTAATAACCGAACGGAAGTGCTGAAAGACATAAACCTCACTGTCGAAGAGGGTGAGTTTGTTGTCATCGTTGGCTATTCAGGTTCCGGCAAGAGCACGCTCATCAATCTCATCTCGGGACTAGTCCAACCGGACACAGGATCGGCCACCATTGAAGGCAAAGTCATCACTGGACCAGGCCCAGATCGCGGCCTTGTTTTCCAAAATTACTCGCTCCTGCCTTGGCTCACGGTCACTGAAAACATCGCCCTCGCTGTCGATGAAGTTTTTAAAGACTGGAGCAAAGACAAACGTGCCGCTCACGTGGCCAAATACATCGCCATGGTAAAGCTGACCCCAGCCGCCAACAAGCTACCCAAAGAACTCTCCGGCGGCATGAGGCAGCGCGTCTCCGTTGCCCGCACCCTGGCCATGGAGCCAAAAGTACTCTTGATGGACGAACCCCTCAGTGCACTAGATGCCCTGACACGCGCCCAGCTCCAGGACGAGATTGCGGACATTTGGATCAAGAATAAAACCACCGTCATCTGGATCACCAATGATCCCGATGAGGCCATCCTCGTCGCAGATCGGGTTATCCCGCTTCTACCCACATCCCCAGCCACTCTCGGTGAGTCGATCAGTGTTAATATTCCGCGTCCACGAGATCGCAAGCTCATCAATCACGAACCCGAATTCAAAAGACTGCGGGCACATCTCATCACCACCTTGTTGGATTCCAAAGGGAAAAACAAAGTAAAGTCCAGCCGCAAACTCAGCCTGCCGGACATTCTCCCCGAGGATCTCAATAACTTGCACAACATGGAGTTCATCAACCGCCGCGGACCTAAACGCCGCACAGACAACCAACGTGAAGAAGTGGAGGTATTAGCATGAGTGTCCTGAATCCAAAAATGCTAGAGCTAGATCGGCTCTGGAAGACCTATGACACGCCGAAAGGTCCGGCAACCATCGTTAAAAACTTCAATCTCAAATTGAAGGAAGGCGAGTTCGCTACCCTGATCGGTCATAGCGGCTGCGGTAAAAGCACCGTCCTCATGATGGTCGCAGGCTTGAGCGAACTCAGCAAAGGTAACATGATCCTCGCGGGCAAAGAAGCCGTAGGTCCTGGACCAGATCGCGGCATCGTCTTCCAGTCCCCTTGCCTGCTCCCGTGGATGACTGCTTATGAAAATGTCATGCTTGGCGTGAACCAAGTTTACTTCACAGCCAGTAAAGCCGAGCGCCGCCAAATGGCCGAGTATTACCTCACCATCGTCGGCCTCGGGGACGCCATGCACAAGCGCCCGAGCGAGCTTTCACAAGGCATGAGACAACGCGTCGGCATCGCCCGAGCCTTTGCACTCCAACCCAAAATGCTCCTGCTAGACGAGCCCTTTGGCATGTTAGATTCCCTGACCCGCTACGAACTCCAAGAAGTTCTACTGGAACTCTGGCGCCGTAACCGCATCACCACCCTCATGGTCACGCACGACGTCGATGAAGCTATCTTCCTCTCCGACCGCGTCGTCATGATGACCAACGGCCCAGAGGCCGAAGTGGGAGACATCTTAAAAATCCCCTTTGAGCGCCCGCGCAATCGCAAAGAGATCATGGAAGACCCACGCTACTATGAACTGCGTGAGCACCTCATCACTTTCCTCAACGACCGCTCCCATATCCGTCCCAGCCTGGAGCCCGAATTCAAGCCCAGCCCCGACATGGCCGCCGAACTAGCCAACCAAACCTTCCCCGCATCAGCTGTCGCAGCGTAATTATTCTGGATTCAGCTGTCCTGAGATTGCCATACCTGAGCATTGAGAAACTGACTCCTAGGTGCTGGCATTCTCTGTTTCTTAAAGGGAAGATAGGAGATCCGAATCGTTCAGTCAGAACCGAGGGAAATCTGAAGATCAAAGATATCCATTCACAGATCGTGATATCATGAAGTAGAATTCCATCAAAAAGGAATTCCATTATGAATCAGAATAGCTTCAAAAGCATACGCCGAATCCTGTTCATATTGGGTCTGGCAGTTAGCCTTAGCATTATGGCCACCTTCATTGTTTATAAAGAAGGCGTGTGGGTCATTTTAAGTGAATCCAAAAACGCATTCGCAGAGCATCAGAGAAAAGCAGCGATTGCAAACTATGGCACTCATCTTCCAGAGTTCGATGAAGTGTGCGTTCTAACGCTGGTAGAAACAGAGCTTGCGGGAAACCTTGGCAGATTCACTGCGCCCTACACCCATCAAAAACTCTTCATTCAAAAAAGCATCATTCTCGCTGGCGAAGAAGCTCAAGAGATCGGCTCCCACTGGAGAAACCTCGTTTTTGGAGATGGTGGTGCGGCATGCTTTGAACCTCATCACGTTTTACAGTTCCGCTTGATGAACAAAGTGATCTGTGAATCCGTTGTTTGTTTTCACTGTAGCAATCTCACACTACCCACCTTCCCCCGCCCCGTTTTAATTGGTTTCTACGATTCCGATGTGGTGGGCGAATCCACGAAACTGCAGTCACTGCTGGAAAAAGCGAAGGATCGAAACAAGTGAGCTAGATTATGAAGTCTAGGCCTTGATCCGTTCGCTCAATGCGCACTAAAAAGCTGCTTAGTGTCAGCAAAGCAGGGACATCAAGGATGCGTTTTTGAGTTGGCATGGACGACCCGTATCACCAGTCCCAACAGGACAGAGTCAACCAACTACACTGGGCAGACTCTCGGTTGCCGTCATGCATGAATCGTATTCATCAAAGTCACGAATAGGATTCAAGCCATCTTTCATTTCTGCCGTGCCAATTGGCACACTCACGGCTGAGTCATTCTGTATCTGAATCACTCCCCGATTCTCATTCCCCCTACAGCCGCCGCGTAGCCAAAAAACAACAAACACACCTAACACTGAGATGAAAAAAACAGCACTCCTCTTGCTAGCATCGGCCTCATACGCCCTCGCTGGCACACCCGCTGGTACGCCAGCAGCTCCCGCCCCACTCCCACCTCCGGGATACGCCCCGATCACTTTCCTTGATGGAAAGCTGACCGTGGACTTCCAAGAAAAAATGCGCGCTGAAATTCGCGAAAACAATTTCGATTTCAATAGCAACGTCAACGGCCCACAAGATGCCTCATGGTTACTCCAACGATTCCGCCTTGGTCTCGGTTATGCCGTAACGCCATGGTTCAAACTATACGTTCAAGGACAAGACGTTCGTGAAATTGGTGGTAGCCGCAACAACGACATTGGCAGCCCTGGCAGCTTCGGCTCTGAAGGTGACGACAGCTTCGACATCCTGAAAGCTTACGTTCAGTTGGGGGACGTTAAAAAGGGCTTGAGTGCAACCGTTGGTCGTCAATTTCTAGCCTATGGTGATCAACGCCTCGTTGGTCCTCTGGAATGGCTGAATCAAGCACGCACATTTGATGCGATTAAATTACGTTACGCAGGCGCATCCTTTGCGCTGGACGTATTCACATCGAGTCCTGTGACTTACAAAGATCATGAGTGGAATAACTCACAGGTTTTTGATAATCAAAACGCTCAAGATTCTGTTTTCAGTGGTATCTACCTCGCCACTCAATGGGTGCCGATTAACACCACAACTGATTTCTATGCTTATCACAAAGGTGATCAAGGCAATGGTGACTTTGGTGCACGTTTAGGTGACAGCAGCTTTTACACCTTTGGCACCTTGTGGAAAGGCGACCCCAAGAAACTAGGCGGCTTCGACTACAGCATGGAAATGGCTTTTCAAACTGGCAAGGTTTCAGGCCGTGACTTATCCGCCTTCGCAGGCAACTGGGGAGCTGGATACAACTTTCAACATGCTTGGAAGCCACGTGTCGGAGTCCAATACAACTATGGCAGCGGTGACGGTGATGCTACAGATGGGGATGTGGGCACCTTTCAAAACCTCTATCCAACAAACCATTTGTTCTACGGCTTTATGGACACCACTAGCTGGACTAACATGCAAAATCCTCAGTTGAATCTCAGCATTCAGCCAACTAAAAAATTGAAGGTTAATCTCGATTACCACCTGTTTTGGAACGTTACTAACGATGATTCTTGGCGGCGTGTGAATGGCGTCCTAAGAGTACCCGCCAATGCTGCAGCTACTGCTAACGCCAGCACATTCAGAGGTCAAGAAATCGATCTGACGGCTGTCTATAAATACAACCCTCATGTCGCACTCACAGCAGGTTACAGCATCTTTCTTCCAGGCGCTTACCTCTCTGAAACTCAAACT
>JAPLUM010000100.1 GCA_026397605.1 Verrucomicrobiota bacterium
GATCTCAACCACCGTAGAAGCTGGCGATCTTCTCATTCACCGTGCGCAGACGGCGGGCGATGGTCTTACCGACACCGATAAGCAGCCAGGCCGCAGCGCGGGGATACTCATTGATGTAGGACTCCAGGCTCTTCGAATCAATGCACCAGACTTGACTGAACTCGACGGCTGTCACCGAGGCACTTGCGGCAGATGGATCCAAAAGATTAATCTCCCCAACAGTTTCCCCAGTGCCGACGGCTCCGAGCAGGACTTTATGTCCAGAACGCATCGCTGTCGCATGCAGCTTGCCACTGATAATAAAGAAAAGGCTGGTCTGCACGCTACCTTCTTCGATCAAGTGGCTGCCGGCTTGCACGGGGCGGAACTCACCGTATCCGCTAAGGATGTCGCGATCCTCGTCACCGAGGGGTTCCATGATGCCAAGGGCGGGAATTTGGGGAGTGGAGAAGTCTGCGCTCATGTTTTGTGGGGGATATTGAAATTTTTAGGTGACGGCACTCTGAATGGCAAGCCTGCAAACCAACTTTTCCCAAAAATCATTTTCGCAGCATTTAGAAAGGGTCGCTGTCCGCCGCTCGTCTTTAACGCTCTTCCTCTGCATGATCCTTCTCCACCGCCTGCTTTTCGCATCCCTTCTTTTCAGTTTTTGCAGCCTAGGGGCTGAACCAGACTTCCCCCTAGCTCCAGCCGTGGAATGCAGTCCACGACAGGGCTTACCGAACTTTCTGGCCAAAGTCAGCCAACCTGGCGCAACAGTGAAAATCGGCTATTTCGGTGGCTCCATCACTGCCCAGCCTGGCTGGAGACCGAAAACGCTGGCCCATTTTCAGAAGAGCTATCCTCAGGCTAAAATCAGTGAGATCAATGCCGCCATCGGCGGCACAGGATCAGATCTTGGCGTCTTTCGCCTGAAGCAGGACATGCTCGATCATGAGCCCGACCTGCTATTCGTGGAGTTTGCCGTCAATGATGGAGGTGCCTCTCCGCAACAAATCTTCCAATGCATGGAGGGCATCGTTCGCCAGACTTGGCGCAGCCTTCCCAAATGTGATGTCTGCTTTGTTTATACCATCACAGAGGCACTAGTGCCTGCCATGCTAGATGGCAAGTTCCAGCGTTCTGCCAGCGCCATGGAAAAGATCGCCGATCATTACGGCATCCCCAGTATCCACATGGGCATGGAGGTGGCCAAGCTGGCCAAAGCCGGCAAGCTGCTCTGGAAAGCCAAGCTACCAAAAACTCCAGAGGAAAAACAAGCCCTGGGTGACCAATTTGTCTTTGCCCCAGACAGCGTTCATCCGCACCCCGAAACTGGCCACGAACTTTATCTCCAGGCCATCATTCGCTCATGGGCTCCCATTACCAGCGCCTCTCAAAGCCCTGCCGATCATGTGCCGGCTGCTCCTTTTGTGGCCAATCACTATGAAATGGCCAGGCTCGTGCCGATCCAAGAAGCCACGCTATCCGCAGGCTTCGTGGCTCTCGATTCCAAGATGGACGAATTCGGAAAGCGCTGGGCCAGCCGCATGACCAACCTCCATAAAGGCACCCAAGCTGGGGAGATCCTCACCTTTAAATTCAAAGGCACTCGCTGCGCCATTTATGACATCATCGGCCCTGATTGCGGTCAGGTCACACTCACTCTCGACGATCAACCAGCTCGGATCATCCCCCGCTTTGATGCCTATTGCACCTATCACCGTCTATCCTCGCTGATGATTGGCACCGACCTATCAGACACCGTTCATAGTGTGAAGATCCAGATTCACCCCGATCAGCCCGACAAGGCCACCATCCTCGCTAAGAATAAAAACACCATCGACAAGCCCGACCGCTTTAATGGCACCGCCTTTTATCCCGGCGCCTTATTGCTCGTCGGAGAACTGGTGAAATGAGGGGCCGCTCACCTCTTACTTGCGCGAGTGCGGGACGACTGCCAGTTTAACCGCCCTATACCATGGCCAAGAAAGCAGCATCTAAAAAACCCGAGTCCCTTCACCGCAAACACAGCGCCTGCGTCGTCGATGGCGTCGAGCGTGCTCCAAGCCGTGCGATGCTCCATGCGGTGGGCTTCAAACGTGAGGACTTCAAAAAATCTCAAATCGGCATTGCCAGCACCTGGAGCATGGTCACGCCTTGCAACATGCACATTGATCGCCTGGCCAAAGAATCTGCCAAAGGCGTGGATGCAGCTGGCGGAAAGAGCATCATTTTCAATACCATCACCATTTCAGACGGCATCTCCATGGGCACAGAGGGGATGAAGTACTCTCTCGTCTCACGTGAAGTGATCGCTGACTCGATCGAAACAGTGGTCGGTTGCGAAGGGCTAGACGGCTACGTGGCCATCGGTGGTTGCGATAAAAACATGCCGGGCTGCCTGATCGCCATGGCGCGCATGAATCGCCCCAGTGTTTTTGTTTATGGTGGCACCATCCTGCCAGGCTGTGTCGGCCACGAAAAGAAGGATGCCGACATTGTCACCGTTTTTGAAGCCGTGGGCAAGCACGCCAACTGCCTGATCAATGACAAGGAGCTCATCGACATCGAAGAAAACTCCATCCCTGGAGAAGGCAGCTGCGGCGGCATGTACACCGCGAACACAATGGCTAGCGCCATCGAGGCTCTCGGCATGTCTTTGCCAAACTCCGGTGCACAGTCCGCCGTCGGTGACGACAAACTGATCGACTGCTTTGATGCAGGCGTCGCCGTCATGAACATGATCAAGCTAGGTATCACGCCGCGTGACATCATGACGAAGGAGGCTTTTGAAAATGCCATCACGCTAATCATCACCCTCGGTGGCAGCACGAATGCCGTACTTCATCTCATCGCCATGGCCCATGCTGCCAATGTGAAGCTGGGTATCGACGATTTCACTCGCATCGGCAAAAAGACACCGGTTTTGGGCGACCTGAAGCCAAGCGGTAAATACTTCATGAATGATCTGGTGAAGATCGGCGGCACCGTCCC
The DNA here is from genome assembly GCA_026397605.1 of Verrucomicrobiota bacterium. Classification (GTDB taxonomy): domain Bacteria; phylum Verrucomicrobiota; class Verrucomicrobiia; order Verrucomicrobiales; family Verrucomicrobiaceae; genus Prosthecobacter. The sequence goes on from JAPLUM010000100.1 coordinate 2,977, forward strand.
GCTGATG
>JAPLUM010000023.1 GCA_026397605.1 Verrucomicrobiota bacterium
GCTTGCCAGCACGAGTGAGTGTTCATCCAGAGCCTCCTGCGCCAAACCAAGCCCAGCGATGAAGGTGGCGACTCCAAACTGTTCGGCCAGCGCTTGCGGATGACTTGATCCCAGCTTTGCCGCAGTTTTTGCCAGAGCTTCCCGACGCTCGGTGATTAGAATCCGTTTACCTTCCTCGGTGTTAACGAGTGCATTTGCCGTTTGATTGACCAATTGAGTCCGTGGATCGCTGGCACCGAAAGCTTTTTCATAACCGGTGAGCGCAACACGCAAATGCTCCAAAGCCTCCTTTCTCTTCTCTTGGCTAAGGTAAGCAATGCTGATCTGATGCTCCACCTCTAATAAAGAAGGATCATTGGCAGCAAGCGTGCGTTGTTGTGTCTTTAAAACTTCTGTTAAAATGGGCAAAGCTTCCCCTGGTCTCTTATGTTGATTCAGGCACAGGCCTTGGTTTGTTTTAGCCTGGAGAGTTAGCGAATGATCAGCGCCAAGAACGCGCACGGAATCAGCCACCAAAGCCTCAGCCAGGGACAAACTAGGCTCAAATTTCTTTTGTGAAGTGGATGCCGTTAACTCATGCGCCCGGCCCTGCAACGAGATCGGGGCATCTTTTCCTAATGCCTCTGCGGCTTTTTTTGCCAACGCATAACTTTCCACTTCAGCTTCTGGAAACTTTTTTTGGCCGATGAGATTCAGGACCAATTGCTCACGGCTTTTTAGCGTCGTTAGAGCGTCTCCACCTAGCTGACGATAATGCGCGTCGTAAACATCTCGGCGCATAATTTCGGCTTCGCTAAACTTCCCCTGCGCTTCCAATAAACGTGCCAGATTTTTTCGGGAGGCTTGCGTATCTGCATGATCATTTCCTCGCACTCGCAGGGTGGACGCTAGAATGAGTCGAATCTGCTTTTCCGCCTCAGCGTCCTTCCTGCGCTCATAGAGACAAACGGCAAGTTCGTTTTGATGATGTAAGGTCTCGACAGAATCGATCCCTAGCCGTTGCTCATACTCATGAAAAATGAACCACAGAGTGCGTTCATGTTCATCGTGCAGGCCCAGATTCTTTTGCGCATGAGCGATTCCCACCTGCAAGGCTGCCCAAACGGATAAGTCCTTCTGGGAATCAGCTTCTGTTACTGCCACACTAAGATACTTGATCGCTGGCTCCCATTTTTGTTGCTCCATGGCTGAATAAGCCGCCAGACGGAGCGAAACGATGAGCTCATCGGTCTTGCGAGGCGTGGAGCGATGAGCCAGATCCCCCGAAGCGATGGCTAACTGCTCAGCCTGAGCGAACGATTTGCGGATAAACAGAGCACGAGCCTGATTGAGTTTAGAGGCCGTACTGTCCTGCAGCCTTGAATCGGTCTCTTTTTCCAAGGCCACGCCAACAGCCTCAACACTCATGTTTAGTTTGGCAGCCAGCAGACTGTAAGTCCGGGTCAGACGCTCCTCAGCCTTCAGCCCCACCGTTTGCAGGGTATAAATTTCCGCGAAATCACGCAGGCAAGCTCGACCCAGGGGTTGTTGCTCAGCTGCTCCTAGCCAGCCCACGGCACAGAAAAACAGGCAGCTAATGGCATGAATGGGGCTGGAGAAAAAGTGACACATGAAGACGCGACAGGATGAGTGCCAGAAGTCTAGGCGTCAAGCAATGGCCATATCTGACCATTGGCTCCCATCGGGCAACCGTGAGATCGTCAGGGGGAATCGTCCATTTAAATGATGTTTGTCGCCACATTGATCGGAACAAATTTAGCAGTAAACCCTACCGAGCTTGCGCGTCTTAGTTGTACTCAGACAAGAGCGCGCTAGATAGACTGCCCTCCATGTCTGCTCCCACCAATAGAATCGACGCTCATTTTGCCAATCTCCGCGCTAACGGAAAACGCGCTTTTGTCGCGTATGTGGCGGCAGGTGATCCATCTCTTGAGGCCACGATTGATATCGTCCTTGGCCTGGAACGTGCAGGCGCGGACATCGTCGAGCTAGGTGTGCCATTCTCAGATCCTCTGGCCGACGGTGTGGTCAATCAGCTGGCAGCCGACCGTGCGCTGAAGGCCGGAGCATCCACACCCAAGGTGCTGGAAATGATCCGCCAACTGCGCACCAAATCCCAAATCCCTCTGGTCCTCTTCACCTACCTGAATCCGGTGTACACCTATGGTTATGAGCGCTTCCATACCGATGCAGCAGCTGCTGGAGCGGATGGTGTGCTAGTGCTGGATCTGCCGCCGGATGAAGTACTACAGAATCCAGAACTGAAGCCGACAAAGGAGCTGCGTCACATTCAGCTCATCGCTCCGACATCCCCACCAGAGCGCATTGCCAGCATTTCTAAATGTGCCGAAGGTTTTATTTATTACGTTTCGCGTCTTGGCGTCACAGGAGCTCAGGTCGAGGTGGCCACAGGAATCGCTGAACAAGTCGCCGTC
>JAPLUM010000064.1 GCA_026397605.1 Verrucomicrobiota bacterium
TTGAAGTCGATGATGCGCGGGTAGGCCGAGGCTCCAGCGGTGATCATTTTGGGCTGCTCACGCTTGGCCACTTCAGCAAGCTCATCGTAGTCAATGAGTTCATCTGACTGGCGCACGCCGTATTGGCAGAAATTGTAGAAACGACCGCTGAAGTTCGCTGGATTACCATGAGTCAGGTGACCACCGTGGGCGAGGTTCATGCCGAGCACTTTATCGCCCGGCTGGAGCACGCTGAAATAAACGGCTGCATTTGCCTGGGAGCCTGAATGGGGCTGCACGTTGGCATATTTAGCGCCAAAGAGCTGGCAGGCGCGGTCGATGGCCAATTGCTCGACTTTATCCACTTCCTCACAGCCGCCATACCAGCGCTTAGCAGGATAGCCTTCGGCATATTTATTGGTCAGGCATGAGCCCTGCGCGGCCATGACGGCGCGGCTGGTGAAATTCTCACTGGCGATGAGCTCGATGTTGTTTTGCTGACGATGCTGCTCACCGCGAATGATTTCGGCGACGGCTGGATCTGCGATGGCGAGGAGGCTGAGGGGATGGGCTTGGGTGTTCATTTTATCGACTCTACGTCCGTGGCGACCACCAGCGAAGGGGGTCTTTAACCAGGTGTCCACGATGTCTTTAGCAGTAGCTTCAGGCGTGGTTTTACCAGCGAGGCAGAGAATGTTGGACGCGTTGTGTTCACGCGTGATGGCGGCGGTTTCCGTATCGCTCACCAGGCTGGCCTGAATGCCAGCGTGGCGGTTGGCGCTGATGCACATGCCGATGCCTGTGGTGCAGACCAGGATACCTGCGTCTGCACGGCCATCTAGCACGCGCTCGGAGACCAGCTCGGCGTAGTCGGGATAATCCACACTGTCCATGCTGAAGGTGCCCAGATCTTCGACAGCGTAACTGCCGCTAGCTTTTAAATGAGCTACGACGGCGTTTTTCAGGGCAAGACCGCCATGATCAGATCCAATGGCGATGGTGTGGGGCGTGGTTGGGGTGGACATGTGAAAAAAGGATTACGATTGGCTGGGCTTCCAGGTTTGTTCAATAAAGCCGTGAATGCTGGGCAGCAGCTTGTCCAGATGTTCCTGCATTTCACGGTAATCTTCCAGATCGCCGCCAAAGGGGTCAGAGACATCTTTTCCGCGCAGTTGATCATGAGCACTGAACTCGCTCAGCAGGTAGATCTTAGCCTCCGCCTCGGGGTAGTCCATGAGCAGAGCCGCTAAATGGCTGCGACTGAGGGCAAAAATGTGCGTGGCCTGATCCACAAGGTCAATAGTCACCGCCTTGCTCTGATGCTTGGAAAGGTCCAGGCCGCGATCTTTGGCCAATTTAGCACTGTGTCTGCTGGCGGCTTGACCCGAAAAGGCACCGACCCCCGCACTGTGGACTTCGTAGTCCGGAGAAGCTTTCACCAAGTCACGAAAAAGCACCTCAGCCAGGGGGCTGCGGCAGGTGTTTCCAGTGCAGACAAAAAGGACGTTTTTCAAAGAGTGTCCAGAGTGCCGCGCTGCGCCCATTTGTCAAAAGGCGGTTCGTTTTACCACGCAAACAGTTCAAATGAATAAGCCCCCACTTGAATCTCAGCCGAACGAAAAACCACCCTGGCATCGCCCAGCGGGCATTTTAGACTTCCAAACTCAGGCGCTTACAGCATAACCTGCTGCCATGAAAAAGATCCTCATTGTACTTCATGTGATCACGATTCAACTCGCTGCACAAACCATTGTGCCGACGACTCCGACTCAATTCGGCAAAAGGCAAATGGGAGGAACAGGCAATGGAAACGCCGCAGTCAACGCATCCGTGCCCGCAGCCGAGTCAAAGGCGCGCGTGGTCAGTTATTTTGCCGTAGAAGCTCCCCGCCAATGGAAAAGCACTGACGGAAAGTCATTGCTGGGCAGCTTGATCGCATTTGAAGATAGCGTCGTCACCGTCACAGGCGCAAACGCAGGGGCCGCAGCAGCCGCTGCTCAGACAACTGCAGCACCCAAACCACCCGAAAAATTCACTCTTATTCGTGAAGGAAAGATCCGACTCTTGGTGAATCAAAAACCTTTTGAAATCCTCTTGGATCGCTTGTCCGAAGACGACCGACTGCATGTCACTGAAATCGACAAGGCGATCCGAAAAAAGTAGCCCCCATGGATCTGCGAGTATCCATGCAGAGCCTTATGAGATGCGCTCCGTCATCCATCTGCCAATCAAACAGACCGTAAGAACGAGGGCAGACCCACGTTGCAGGGGCTACTATGAAATGCCTGCTTCAACTATTTCTCATTAACTTCGTCATCGCGACGACTTCGTCCGTTGCTGCGCCGAAACCGAACATCATCTTCGTCATGGCTGATGACATGGGCTGGGGTCAGACGGGCTATCGTGGGCATCCGATTCTTAAAACGCCGAACCTCGATGCCATGGCGGCTAATGGACTGCGCTTTGAGCGCTTCTACGCGGGCAATCCGGTCTGCTCGCCGACCCGCGCCAGTGTGCTCACAGGGCGCTCGAATGATCGCACGGGAGTGCTGTCTCATGGCTACGCTTTACGCTTGCAGGAGAAAACCATCGCACAGGCTCTGAAGGGGGCGGGATATGTGACTGGTCACTTTGGCAAATGGCACCTCGGTGGATTCAAAGGCCCGGGTGCGCCGGTTCTCAAAGACGATCCGCGTAGCCCAGGTGCGTTTGGCTTTGATGAATGGGTCTCGTTGACGAACTTCTTCGATCAAAATCCGCTCATGTCACGTCAGGGTGAGATTGCCGAGTTCAGCGGAGATTCCTCTGAGGTCGCCGTCGGAGAGGCTGTGAAGTTCATCGAAAAACATCACTCAGGAGACAAGCCACTGTTCGCCATCATTTGGTTTGGCAGTCCGCACAGTCCGTTCAAGGCGCTGGAGGCTGACAAAGCAGCCTTTGCATCGCTCGACAAGACTTCACAGGATCACTATGGCGAGCTTGTAGCACTGGACCGCAGCGTCGGCACCCTACGCCAGAAGCTGCGTGATCACGGACTGGCCGAAAACACGCTGCTCGTCTTTAACAGTGACAACGGCGGCCTGCCCGGCATCACTCCAGACACGGTCGGTGGCCTGCGTGGCAACAAAGGCACCGTCTATGAAGGCGGCCTGCGCGTGCCGGGCATCATGGAGTGGCCAGCGGTCATCAAGCCTCGCATCACCAGCTACCCCGCCTGCACCGTCGATCTCTTCCCCACCGTGGCAGACATCCTAAGCCTGCCGGATGATGTGATGATCAAGCCCATCGACGGCATCAGCCTGAAACCTCTCTTTGCAGGCGAAATCGGGGACCGAGTGAAACCCCTGCCCTTCCGCTTTGGCACCAAAGCCGCGCTAACCGGCGTACGCTACAAGCTCCTCACGGAAGACATCGGCAAAGGCAGCTTTCAGCTTTATGATCTGCAATCAGATCCCAAAGAGAAGTCGGACATCAGCGCCGAGCAGCCTGCCATTTATGAACAGATGAAAAAGGAACTGCTTGCCTGGAATGAATCCGTGAACGCCAGTTTCGCGGGCAAAGACTACCCAGAAGGCAAAGTCTCGCCGCCTGATCCAGAGCCCATCGACTGGACCGCACATCCCAGCTACCAGCCCTATCTCGCCGAATGGCAGAAGCTCTGGGAATATCAACCAGCCAAAGGTAAAAATAAACAGAAGGGCAAAGGCAAACCAACCGAGTAACTTGACACAACCATGAGACACATCCTCCTCATCCTCGCCACGCTCTCTTGCAGCGCCTTTGCGGCCACCAAGCCGAACATTCTCTTCTTCTTTGCCGATGACTGTGGCAAATACGCCAGCATCTATGCCGAGGTCGAAGGCCGGGGCGGCATCAACGATGTCGTCCGCACGCCGAACTTTGACAAGATCGCCCGGCAAGGCGTGCTCTTCCGTAATGCCCATGTGAACGCGCCTTCCTGCACGCCATGCCGCAGTTCTCTGCTCTCTGGGCAGTATTTCTGGCGCACAGGCCGAGGTGCCATCCTGCAAGGCGCGGTATGGGATGACAAAATTCCCGCTTATCCCCTGCTCCTGCGTGATGCCGGATACCACATCGGTAAAAGTTATAAAGTCTGGGGACCAGGCAC
>JAPLUM010000060.1 GCA_026397605.1 Verrucomicrobiota bacterium
GCTGGTAGAAAAGCCTTGTAAAACCGACCTACTCCACCCGCCAGTGGCCCAAGCACGACTCCAGACAAGCCCAGAAAGACAAGGGCAATGGCAGCATACATCCCCAGCTCGCCTCCCAAATGACGGAAAAAGCCGGCTGCAAAAGCCCAAATGGAAAACGCAGCGACGCTAACCAAAGCGAAGCCGAGAGAGCCGTGTAGAGTGTCTTTGACGAGTGATCGAGGCATGGCAGAAATCACATTTCCCAGCCTGGGCGGTATTGGCGTTTCACCAGAGCGTTGGCAGCTTCATGGTTGGAAATCTTTAACCCTGGCGCATCCCATTGAAGAGTCTCTCCAGGGAACGGACTGGCTAAGCAGCCGAGAAGAACGGCTTCCGTCAATGGGCCAGCGTAGTCAAAGTTAGCGGTCGGTTTTTTATCCCCTTTGAGACAACAATCAATGAAGTCGAACCAATGATTGCGTGGCTCAAGTTTGGGATACTTGAAGCCTTTAAATTTCTCTTTTGGGAACAGCTGCGGCGTGCTGCCATGAGGATGCAGAAGCACTCCCTCCGTGCCAATATAGATGCTTCCCTGCCCTGGGAACTTAGCAGGATCTGCTAAAGCCATGACTTCCGCTGGTGGACGAGCGTCCCCATCATACCAGGTGACTTTCACCTCGTCTCCGGCGGTATATTGGGTACCCTTGAAGGTGTATTCGACGATCGCATTGATAGCCCAGTTCGTGGCATTCAGTGGTGCGGGGCCGGTGGACTTCACAGCTGTGGGCGCCGCGAGTCCGAGCGAGCGGAACCAGCCGCTAAACATGTGACATCCCATGTCCCCAAGTGTCCCGGTGCCGAAGTCGCGACGTTTCCTCCAATTGCCGGGGTGATAGTAGCCTTGTATGAAAGGACGATCTGTCGCTGTGCCAAGCCACTTTGTCCAATCAAGCTCTGCCGGGATAGGATCTGACTTCTGCGGCACGGGCTCCATGTCACCCCATTTCTTATTGGAGAAAGTATGCACTTCTTTGACTTTCCCAATGGTGCCCATGTGGATCAACTCGACGGCAAAACGCTCCGTAAAATCAGAGGAAATCTGTATCCCCATCTGAGTCATGACTCCTTTTTCCCGCGCTTTTAGCATCAGCTGGCGGCATTCATACAGATTCTGAGCCAACGGCTTCTGCCCATAGACATGCTTACCTAACTCTAAGGCTGCAAGCCCAATAGGGCCGTGCATATGATCCGGTGTGGACACATTCACACTGTCGATGTTGCCTGACTCCTTTTCCAGTAACTCGCGCCAATCCTGATAACACTTTACCTGCGGGAACTTGGCCTTCACTTGGGCAAACTTACGGGTGTCCACATCACACACAGCCGTCAGTTCCCACATATCGTGATTAGCCATGGATGTGATATCACTCCAAGACATGCCCGAGGCACCAAAAGCCGCATGACGCAGCTTCCCATTCGGCGAAGCCGCGCGCAGTCCGCTGGTCACAAAAGGTGCAGCAAACAGTGCGCTGGCACTGGTATGGAGGAAACGACGACGAGAAATCGGGGCTGGCTGTTGAATCATGGTGATCGAGATAAACGAAATGAACTCATCCTGTCTGGCAAAATAGCTGGGGCTGTGGTGCCACTGCTGGTGCAGCAGCTGCTGGAACGGGAACTGCTGCCGCGGGTGTCACCGCAGCAGGTGCAGCAGTCGCAGGGATCTGAGCAGGAGTAGTGGCTGCAGCAGGTTTTCCTGTCGCAGCGGCTCCGCCGCTGGCTTCCGCCAAGATCGCTGCCACACGTGCATCTTGCTGGGTAGCCTGCATGCCGCCGATCGCAGAAGAACCACTCGTTGTCGAAGCAGCGGTAGCACTGCCACGCACGAGCTGTCCATAAAGGTTCATAAGCCGCGTGCGCAGATCGTTGGGAACATCTCTGAATTCGTTTTTGACAGACAAGGTAGCCGCGCGTTCATAAGCAGCGGCACCACCTGTGTAATCACCCTCACCGATCTTTCGATAGCAGGCCATGAAAACTGCATTTTGAGCTTTCAGCTCCTGTAGGTTATACATTTCCAGTCGGCTGCGCTCGGATATAGCTTCTTTTTGAGCTGTTTGAATGCTCTGCAAATCATATTTATAAGGAGCAACCCAACGCACTCTCTGATTTCTCATCACATCAGCCATGGCACGCCATTTAAAAAACTCGTCCTCAATGGCCTTTTTGGTTTTAGACAATTCAGGCTCTTTTAATTTTTCCAAACCCGCTCTACGCGCGGTGTCTAGCTGGGTGAACTCAGTAGAAAGTTTATCAAGAATAGCGCTCCATTTATCTAAAATCGCCATGGCTTCAGGGATAGCCTCGACATAATAATTGGTTCCTACGAAGCCGGGGGCCACAGCAAAAAACTTATCAAAGGCGCGAAGCGCCTCGACATATTCACGAGCTGCTGCCTTCTCCCTCATTTCAGAGAGGATACGGAAAGCCTCAATGCTGAAACTTTCGCCTTTGGATTCCTTCACACTCAGCCAGCGGCCTTCAAGCTTGACCTGACCATTGGTCACGAGGGTCTTTTCCTCCTGCAACTTCTCAATGATGCCCTCGACCTCTTTAGCTTCTGGAGTGGATGCATATTTATTTACGAAAGGCCGCAGGCGATCCTGGATGATCTGCTCATACTGATCAGCTTTCAGCAGGTCTGCCGTTGGTAATAATTTACGAAGGTCGACCACTTCCACCTCTTCAGGCCGCTGTTTGATCACTTGGGCGATCTCGGCCATTGGGAAGACTTTATCGTCCATGATCTTGGGCGTCAGACGATACTTCATGCGCACTCCTTGGGCGTTTTGCTCAATGATGCTGCCTTCAACCTTAGTGCCGTTTTTCAGCATCAGGATGTCGGCTTTGACAAAGGAGGTTCCGCAGAGGAGCGCCAGGAGAGCGATGCGGGTTCGGCTAGATTTCATAACTCGGGATGATGGAATGGGGGATGAGGGCAGCAGAAGGATAAATCGGCTGAATTTCCAGATTTAATCGGGAATCTCTGTCAGAGTAAAGAGCGAATCCAGTTTAAACATGACTTCGTTAGGCTTTAGGCAGTCTGAAAAATAAGGCGGCAGGATCTAAACTATTAAGATTCCTTGATTTACAGCCTGCCATTATGGAGATTATAGTTCCAGCTGATGCCTGAAGTTATAACATGTTGCCGACTTGCTTTTCTCATCCGTGATCTCGGTCACGGCGGAGCCCAGCGGCAATTGGTCACTTTGGCGGCCGCCCTGGCGCGCCGAGCAGACTTCGAGGTCCATGTGGTGCATTTTTATCCAGGCCCCTTCGAGCAAGCGCTGCGTGAGGCTGGAGTGAAA